>JAUXGW010000113.1 GCA_030621865.1 Actinomycetes bacterium | reverse complement strand
CACGGTTGTTCTGCCGGTATTCGACTCCCGCACGTTTCGCGGGACACCGGGCGCCACCGTGTCGCTGCTCGCTGAACACGGCGATGCAAGCGGTGTGACCACCCGGGGTCTGCGGTGGGGGTTGGAACACCAGACACTTCGCAGCGCCTCGTCACTGGGCGTTTCCAACGAGTTCGAAACCGGGACCGCAACCGTCGAGATCGAGTCGGGTGTGGTGGCGGTCGTGATACCCCCGCAGCGCCAACATGACGGACCGGAGGACCCATGAAGCTGACGTCAGGGCTGACGAAATCGAAAGAAGGACCGAGGACGAAGCGGACTTCTGACTGGTTGACGCTTCCCACTGGGCTTCGAGCAGCGGCGCTGCTCATGGCAACGGCTGTGATGGCGGGTGCCTGCGGCTCGCAGGATGAGGCAGAAACGGATTCCACCGACGGTGCTGAAACCGAGGCCGCTGAAGTGGTCCTGGTCACCTACGATTCCTTCGCCCTGCCCGAAGGCGCGGCTGAGACGTTCCAGGCGGAAACGGGAGCAACAATCAAGGTCGTGGCGGCCGGAGACTCCGGCGCGATGCTCGCGGGATCGTTGCTGACCGCCGGCTCACCCGATGGTGACGTGATCTTCGGAGTCGACAACACCACGGCCACCGAGGTCCTCGACCGGGGACTGCTGGAGCCATACGCAGCAGTTGGTCTGGATGAAGTCCGCGGCGATGTGGCTCTCGACGGGGAACTCGGCGAGTTGCTCACACCGATCGATACGGGCGACGTCTGTTTGAACATCGACACGCAGTGGTTTGCCGACAATGCAGAGCTCGATCCGCCGGCGACCTTTGAGCAGCTGACCTCCGAGGAATACGCATCGCTGCTGGTTGTGGAGAACCCCGTGAACTCCTCCCCCGGGATGGCCTTCATGCTCGGAACCATTGACGAGTTCGGCGAGGATGGGTGGCTCGAATACTGGGGTGAGCTGAAGACCCGCGGTGTGAAGGTGGCCCCCAGCTGGGATGACGCCTACTACAACGATTACTCGGTGAACGGCGGCGACCGCCCCATCGTGGTGAGTTACGCGAGCAGTCCACCCGCCGAGGTGATCTTCAGCGAGGGTGAACGAACCGAACCTGCCTCGGAGGTCGCGCTCGACACATGTGTGGCCCAAGTGGAATATGCGGGACTACTCGAGGGAGCAGCCAACCCGGAACTGGGTCAGGAGCTCATCGACTTCATGCTCGCCGAGGACTGGCAGTCAGCCTTGCCCGAAGCCAATTTTGTGTATCCGGTGACCGGCGTGGACCTGCCGGAATCCTTCGTCAAGTGGGCACCCCGCCCGAAGTCGCCGATCATCGTTGATGCCGTGGTCGTCGGAGAGAACCGCAACACCTGGATCGAGCAGTGGCGAGAAGTCATGGAGTAAGCCGCACCGGGGGAGTGAACATCATCGCCGTGATGGTGGTGGTTCTCGCCGTTGCCTTGCCTCTCTTCGCGGTGCTGGTCCGTTCCTTCTGGATTGACGGGTCGTTCACCCTTGACTCGATCTCCCGCATATTGGGTTCCTCGCGGACGTGGCGGATCCTGGCTCTGACGGTCGGCCAGGCGCTCGCAAGTTCGGCACTCACACTCGCCGTCGGGTTGCCGGTCGCCTGGATTCTTGCCAGATACAGCTTCCCCGGTCGGAAGCTCGTACGGACCGCTGCCATGGTTCCGTTCGTGCTGCCGTCAGTTGTGATCGGTGTGGCGTTCGCCACGATCCTCGGCCCGCGGGGATTCGTCGACCTGCGGGGCACCTGGTGGGCAATACTTGCGGCCCACGTGTGTTTCAACCTCGCTGTGGTCCTGCGGGTCGTGGGCAGTGCGTTCTCCTCCGTCGATTCCTCGCTGGAGGAGTCGGCGGTGCTGTTGGGTGCCTCACGCCTGCGAAGGCTCCGGCACATCACGATGCCCAGCGTGGCTCCCGCGATCCATTCGGCAGCGGTGATCATCTTTCTCTACAGCCTCACCAGCTTTGGTGTGATCGTGTTGCTGGGTGGGGGATCGGTGACCACGATCGAGGTGGAGATCTGGACCCGCGCCACCAGGCAGTTCGATCTCTCGGGTGCGGCAGTCCTGGCTGGTGTCCAGGCCCTGACCGTGGTGATCGTGTTGTCATTCCGTTCGCCGGTGGGGCGATCGCGATCCGCGAGGTCAGTACTTGCGCGGGCGCACCCTCCACGAACCTGGAAACAGAAGGCAGCGGTGGCGGCGGCCATCCTGGTCGTGTTCATGATCTCTGTGCTCCCACTGTTGGCCATCGTGGAGCGATCGCTGCTCGTGGGAGACGGCTACTCGCTGGCGCATTGGCGTTCGGTCGGGTCCGCCACAGAAGGGACCGGCCTTCGAATCTCGCCAACGGCATCGATTCTTGCGTCGCTGCGCGCAGCGATTCCGGCATCACTTCTGGCGCTGGCCCTGGGGATTCCAGCGGCGCGGGCGGTGGCACACAAACCCAATGGCCTCGGCTCGCGCGTGCTGTTGCTGCCACTGGCCATTTCGGCCACCACGGTCGGACTCGGACTCTTGTTGCTGTCCACCCGTGGTCCGGTCGACCTCAGGAGGTCCTCCATTCTTGTGGTGCTGGCTCAAACACTGGTGGCACTTCCCGTTGTGGTCCGATCTGTGGCACCGGCCATCCGGTCACTTCCCCCAGCACTTGGTGAGGCCGCCGAGATTGCCGGAGCTTCCGCGGGCCGGATCTGGCGCAGGATCGAATTCCCCCTGATCCGGGCCGCAGTGATGGCAGCGGCGGGCCTCGCTGTGGTCATCGCCCTGGGTGAGTTCGGTGCCACCGTGTTCGTGGCGCGGCTGGGGGAACCGACCATGCCTGTGGCGATTGAACGCCTGATGTCCCGTCCGGGTCAGGCCGGAATGGGTCAGGCGATGGTGCTCGCCTGCCTGCTTGCGTTGGTCTGTTCGGTGATCATCTGGGTGATCGACTGGGCGGCAGGGTCTTCCTCGGGAGTGTCGCTGGGGGAATGACCCATCGTGGGTTGCCGATCCGATCTGCGTTTCCGGGATTCCGTCGCTACGATTGGCCGATGGCGGTTGACGCGGGTTGCCGCTGCGGTTCGAGATCAGTGTGGGGAGAATGTTGATTCGTCGCTTTGCGGTCGTAGGCGTGACCGTCCTTGGAATGACGGCTTGGTTGGCGCCGCCTGTGTCCGCTGTGGCAGGGGCAGATGATGCTGCGCCTGAAGATCCGGCGGTGACCACCTCGAGTACGACCACGACCACCGATCCCCCCGCATCGTCGAGCACGACCACAACAACCACCGTCACAACAACCACCGTTCCGGAGGCTCCTCCGGAGCTTCCAGAGGTGACAGTTCCCCCGGAGCTGGTTGACGATCCCCGCGCCCCGGTGTTGCTCAACCCCGGTGAGCATGACGGCGGAGACGCACCTCAGCACCAGGTTCGATTCGATCAGGTCGGCAACGGGATCCTCCAGGAGAAGGTCGCGGAGTTTCAGACGGAGCTGGCCGACAGGCAGGCCATACTGCTCGGGCTTGAAGGCCGTCTGATGCGCCAACGCGAAGTCGTCCAGGCGTTGGCTGCAGAACTCAAGACCCTTGACGCAGGCGTGAAGCGCAACATTGTTGACGCTGTCCTTGCGGAGGAGGAGTTGCAGGCGCACACGGTGGAAGCGTTCATCAACGGCAACACCGATGGTCGCCTGTCGCTTGTCCGCTTCGAGGACCCGGTCCAACTCGGCGTTGCCCGCGAGATGCTCGGCTCAGTTGTCCAGGCCGACGAAGATGTGGTCCGGAACTACAACGAAGCTCGCGAGAAACTCGCCTCGGGCCAGGAGGCCAAGGCTACGGAACTTGCCGAGGCTCGGGCGGATCTGCGTGAAACCGAGGAACTGTTCGAGACTGAATACGCGGCCATCGCCTCCGCCACCGACGCGATCAAGGCCTACGAGAGCGGATCCCAGATATATGTCAGCGGGTTCGTGTTCCCCATTGCGGGCGATGCCGAATTCATAGATTCCTGGGGTTTTCCCCGCATGACGGGTACATCCTCACAGCACTGGCATCAGGGTACGGACGTGTTCGCCACCTACGGCACACCCTTGGTTGCGGCTGAAAGTGGAGTCCTGTTCAAGGTCGGTCAGGCATCACTTGGTGGAAGCAAGCTCTGGGTTCGTGGCGATTCCGGCACCGAGTTCTACTACGCACACCTCTCCGCTTTCGCCGAGGGTGTCACCAACGGCAAGCGGGTCAACGCCGGCGACGTCGTGGGTTACGTCGGCGACAGCGGCAACGCAAAGGGGACATCACCCCACCTGCACATCGAGGTGCATACCGGAGGATCACCGATCAATCCGTATCCGCTGCTCAAGGCAACATACGGGACCAAGCCGATGGTGGAGATCGTTCTGGCTCCAGAGCCAGCCGCCGCCGCAGAACCAGCGGTTGGCCTCCCGGCGCCGGTCGCCGTTCCCCCGACGACCGCCGGTCCCTGACCCCGGATTGCACACTCGCGGTCCCGCATCCACGACAATGGTCGGGTGGATGCCCGAGCCGAACTGGAGACAACCGCACCAGTAGATGCGGTGTTCGCCCAGCTCCAGCGACTCGACAACTACCCGAAGTGGTTGGACATCGTGTCGCGTGCTCAGCCCACTGCCGGCGATCCCGGTGATCCCGGTGACGCCTGGATGATTGACCTGCGGGCCCAGCTCGGACCACTTCGTCGCTCAAAACGTCTTCGGATTGTTCGATCCGAGCTGGATCCACCTAACCGTGTCCGGTTCGTGCGGCGCGAACTGGAGGATCGAAACAACAGTCTGTGGAGCCTGACCGTTGAAGTACGGCCGACTGAGTCCGAAGGTGAGAACGGCTCAATCGTGAACGTGCACATGCATTACGGCGGTGCCCTGTGGATTCCAATGCTGGATCGGATTCTGGAGGATGAAATCCGCAACTCGAAACCTCGGCTCGCGGCGCTCGTGGAGTCAAACGGGGATACCTGACCTCGCAAGGGTTCGTCGGTGTTCTGCTCAGCCGTCGAAGAGTGCAGACCAGCGGGGTTTTCGCTTCACCTCGGACTCGATGAGCTTCACCGGAAGGTCGAAACACTCACTCAGCAACTCGCTGGTCAGGGTGGAGCGAAGCGGTCCGTCGGCAATGATCGTTCCCTCCTTCATGGCCAGGAGGTTCGTGAAGGAGGGCGGGATTTCCTCCGCATGGTGTGTCACGAGAATCACCGCCGGGGCTTCTGTCGAAGCAACCAGGTCCTCCAGCGAGGCGATCAGTTCCTCCCGTCCGGCCAGGTCCAGCCCGGCGTTCGGTTCATCGAGAATCAGCAGGTCGGGTTCGACCATGAGGGATCGGGCCAGCAGGCACCGCTGACGTTCTCCTGAGGACAGCCGTCCGAATGGCTGATTGGCTCGTTCGCCAATCCCCTGGTCTCCCAGGAGTTCGCGGGCGCGGGCGCGATCGTCGTCGGTGTAGGAATGCCACCAGGGTTCCAGTGCGGCGAACTTGGCGCACATGACCACGTCCTGCGCCTCGAGGCTCCCACGGATGGAGTCGGCCATGGCTGAGCTGACGAATGCCAGCCGTTGGCGCCGTCGTCGAACATCGAAAGTTCCCAGTTCATCGCCATCCACGCGAAGCATCCCCGCGGACGGGTGAACCTGGAGGGCAGCGATCCTTGCGAGCGTGGTCTTGCCGCACCCGTTGGGACCCACGATCACGTAGCTCTGGTCCCGCTGCACACTCCAGTTGATGCCCGACAGAATCGGTCGACCGTTCCGCACGAACGAGACATCTTCCATGCGAATCAGTTCGTGTGCTTCGACCAGAATCACACCTGGGGTCCGGATCGGGAACCCGGTGACCCGGTTTCGGGCTGCACGGAAACAGGCATCACCGTTTCAGCGGGCTGGGTGATGTGCTGTTCCCAGGTTGCGAACATCTCTGCGTAGCGACCGCCCAGTGCGATCAACTCATCATGGGTGCCGAGTTCCAGGACCTTCGCCCCGGTGGTTTCCGGATCGGTGCCGGGTTCGCGGTCGATCACCGCAATCCGATCCGCTCTGCGGGCAGTCGCAAGGCGGTGGGCAACCACCACGGCGGTTCGTCCTTCGAGCAGGATGTCCAGAGCGTGTTCCACTTTCGCCTCAGCCGCAGGATCAATGTTGGATGTGGCTTCGTCGAGAATGAGCACGCGGGGCTTCGCCAGAAAAGCCCGACCAAGTGACAGAAGCTGGCGTTCGCCGGCCGACAGCGAGACCCCCCGCTCGTGTACGGGAGTATCCAACCCGTGCGGGAGCCGGTTCACGAGGTCGCTGACACCAACCGCATCACAGGCGTCGGAGAGTTCCTGGTCGGTGGCATCGGGATTGGCAAACAGAAGGTTGTCCCGAACAGTGCCGTGGAAAAGGAATGGCTCCTGGGGAACCACGCCGAGCTGCGTCCGAAGCGAGTGGAGAGTGACATCCCTCAGATCCACTCCGTCGATGCGAACCACACCGGACACCGGGTCGTAGAACCGGGCGATCAGCTTGGCCACCGTGGATTTGCCGGCCCCAGTCGGGCCGACCACCACGAGCGTCTCCGATCGTCTCACGGAGAGGTTCAACCCGCTCAGAACCGGTCGTCCCTGCTTGCCTCCGGAGTCGCGGTAACTGAAGTCCACCGAGTCCAGTTCGATGTGTCCTTCGATGGGTGGAAGTTGAACGGCGCTCGGTGACTCCACCACGGCGGGCAACAGGTCGAGCAGTTCGGCCAGCTTCGTCACCGAGGACTGGCCCTGCTGATAGGTCGTGTAGAGCTGGACCAGTTGCTGGACCGGGGCGAAGAGAAGATTCAGGTACAGCAGGAAGGCGAACAGCGTTCCCAGGGACATCTGGCCGTCCCGCACCAGCAATCCGCCGACACCAAGGACCACGATCTGGCCGAAGATCCCGACGGTGTCACCGATTGAACCGAACAGAGCACCGATTCGAGCGGTCACCAGATTGGCCGACCGGTAGTCGGCCACCAACTTCTCGTGGTGTTCCACGTTGTGCTCGGCGCGGTTGTGGGCAGTCACGGTCCGGATTCCCGACAGGGTCTCGGTCAGGTCAGAAAGGACATCCGACACGCGATCCCGGACGTCGTCGTAGGCCTCCGTTGATTCCTTGCGGTACCAGATCGTTGCGATCACCAGGATCGGCACGAGCAGACCGAAGATGATCGCCGTGAGCCGGATGTCAGCGATTGCCATGATCACGGCGATGGCCACCACGGTGAGGCCCTGCACCACCATCTGCACCAGACCCTCCTGGAACAGCTGCGTCAGGTTCTCCACGTCAGATGTCATCCGGGTGAGGATCACACCGGCCTTCTCGCGTTCGTAGAAGCTGAGGGAAAGTCGCTGGAGGTGTGTGAACACGCGCATCCGGAGCCGTTCCATGATCGACTCACCCACACGCGTGGTCCAGGTACCCCGGACCCAACCCAGCAAGGTGTTGGCAATGATGACCACCAGGTAGGCGAATCCCACCTTTGCCAGAACCTCGGTGTTGCCCGGTGTGATTCCTTCATCCACTCCGAACTGGACCAGCAGAGGACCGGCGAGGAGCGTGAGGGTTTCGAACGCCACGAGAACGAACGCGAACACCAGTGGCCAACGGCTTGGCGCCAGGAACCTTCGGATCGTGAAGGTCGGTTCATCCGGGACGTCGTGGGTGAACTCAGGTACGGCAACTGTGTGTTCGGGCTCCTGGTCGAGCAGTTTCTGCGCGCGTTCGGCCAGCTCCGGAGGGATACCTGCATATGGAGTACCCGTTGCCGTGGGACCGCCAAGAGGCGAACCGGGAGGAGGTCCGAAACTCATTTCTGATCCTCCTCGGCGGTGAGTGCCCCGGCGTCAGCCCTGAGGTCAGTGTCACCATCGAGGCCAGTGTCATTGCTGAGGTCAGTGTCCTGGGCGAGGACTTCGGCATATTCGGGGACCCGTCGCAGCAGATCTGCGTGGGTTCCCGTGGCCTTCACCGATCCCTCGACGAGGAATATCACGCGGTCAGCCAATCCGATTGTGGACAAGCGGTGCGCAATCAGGATCGTGGTGCGGCCTTCCCGCCTCACGCGGA
>JAUXGW010000208.1 GCA_030621865.1 Actinomycetes bacterium | reverse complement strand
GGTCAGGTCGCGGTTTTCCGCGACCTGACCATCACAGAACGGGTCCAACCGGCATGCGACTGAGGAGGTAACCGGGCCTGCAAGCTCAATTCGGGGCAGGCTCAATTCCCGGGCAGGCTCGATCCCCGGCAGGCTCAATCCCCCGACAGGAGGGCCTGAGCCTCGTGCCAGTCAACGATCGCCTTGCCGATCTCGTCCGCGCTGTCCTCCTGTATGAAGTGGATGCCGTTCACGGTGACCTCGGATTGGTTGGGCCAGGTGCGACAGAATTCGCGTTGGGCACCGGTCAGGATCGCGCCGGGTTCGGCATTGATGAAGAGTTTGGGAATGTCGGAGGTTGTGAGCCAATTCCCGTATCGCTCGACCAGTTCGCACACGTCCGCGGGCTCGCCCTCGATGGGTATCTCGCGAGGCCAGGTGAGGGTTGGTCGGCGGCTTTCCCCGGGTTCGGTGTAGGGCCGCCGGTACTCGGTCATCTCGGGATCGTCGAGGGTGCGCAACACTGAACCCGGCAGGATTGCTTCCACGAAGAGGTTGTTGTCGAGAACCAGTTCTTCGCCTGCGGGCGAGCGGAATCCCTCGAAGATCTCCCGGGCCGCCTCGGGCCAGGCGTCCCAGGTGATTGGCTGAACAATGGCTTCCATGTAGATGATGCCCTTCACCCTGTCGGAGTTGTTCATCGCCCAGTTGAAACCGAGAGCGGATCCCCAGTCGTGGATCACGAGCGTCACCTGGTCGCCAAGATCGAGTTGCTCCAGCAGTCCGTAGAGATAATCCATGTGTTCGCCCAGGCGGTACGAGTCGGGACCCGATCCTGCCAGGGCGTCGCTGTCTCCCATGCCGATCAAGTCCGGAGCAACGCAGCGGGCAATCGGGCTGATGTGGGGAATGATGTTTCGCCACAAGTAGGAAGACGTGGGATTTCCGTGGAGGAAGACAACCGTTTCGGAAGGGTTGGCAACGGAGTCGGAGCCACTGTCGTAGTAGGCCATCTGTTTGCCGTTCACCGTCAGGTACTTCTTTGGCAAGGCTTCGGTTGTCATGGATGTCTCTCAGTTCCGAGGTTGTCAGGTAGTTCCGGGGTTGTCAGGTGGTTCCGGGGTTGTCAGGCGTCTTGAATCTGCTCGAGCATTGCCTTCATCTGGGCGTGCATGAGGTTGACGGCCTGAAGCGGCCTCAGCATCACTTTGAACTCAGTGATCAGGCCGTTGTCGTCGCAGGTGATGATGTCGGCGCCGTTGACGTACTTGCCTTCCACGGTGGTCTCGAACTCCAGGAATGCCTGATTGTCGCCCCGGATCTCCTTGACATATCTGAACGCCGAATCGCCGGGTGTCGCTGCGGTGGATTCGGTGGAGTCTGCCGACTTGTCGTCTCCGGTTGCGGCGTCGCCAAACGTCGCGGCGGCCGCGTTGAGATACACCTTCGTCATCTCCCGGCCGGCCTGTGGCGTGAACACGATGGGAGAGAGGAAGGTGCAGTCTTCGTGCAGGACCGCGTCGAGGCCACCTTCCAGGTTGCCGCTCAGCCACGCGTGCCAGTTGTCCAGACACGTGTCGATCGGTTTGGAATTCTGATCGGATGTGGTCACTCCGACACCCTATCCACGAGGTATGTCGCGGCACACGGAGAATGTCGCGGTTACTCCAGCAGGTCCGGCTCTTCTGCCACGATCCAGTCGTACAGCGGCTGGTAGTTGAACCAGCCTGCGATTTCACTACCGACCTGACCGGCTGTGACTTCGGCGTTCTCCGGGGTGATCGAAACGGTCTGGCCCGCAGCGTCGGCCAGCAGTTGGGCCTGGCAGGTCCGTTCCATGGTGATGAACCACCAGACTGCCGCGTCGACAGTCGTCCCGGCAGTCAGGTTTCCGTGGTTGCGCAGGATCACGGCTTTGTTCTCCCCGAGAGCGGCACCGATGCGTTTGCCTTCCTCCACATCGAGCACCACACCGGTGTAGTCGTCGAAGAGGCTGTGGTCTCCGTAAAAGGCACAACTGTCCTGGGTCAGGGGATCGAGGAGTTTGCCGAGCGAAGAAAAGGCTTTGCCGTACACGGAGTGGGAGTGTGCTGCGGCGATCACGTCCGGGCGGGCTGCGTGCACCTGGGAGTGAATCGCGAACGCGGCGCCGTTGACGGGATGCTCACCTTCGACCACCTCTCCGGAGTCGTTCACCAGGATCAGGTCACTGACGGAGATTTGCTTGAAGTTCATTCCGAACGGGTTAACCCAGAAGTGATCCAGACGTTCCGGATCCCTCGCCGTGATGTGGCCGGCTACCCCTTCATCGAATCCGAATCGGCCGAACAGGCGCAGGCCCGAGGCCAATCGCTGCTTGCGGTGAGTTCGTTCCTCTTCGGGATCATCGAATTGTGGTGGTGTGGGGAAGTTGAACCATTTCTTGGCCATGGGCGCATTCTTATCAAAAAGCGGCAAACTGCCCGGTCGAAATGTGTCCAACGTTGGCATTTTGCCTCAACTCCCAGTGTGGGGGTCCCTGATGGTGACCCGGCGTTCGATGATCGGCAGTAGTGTCCGGCCGACCAGAACGAGGGGAACACGATGAAGAATCTTGACGGCCAGGTGGCGGTGGTCACAGGTGGAGGCAGCGGAATCGGAAGAGCGACTGCGGTGGCGCTGGCCACCCGACGGTGCCCCATTGCCCTGGTGGATGTCGACGACGAACGACTCGCCGACACCCGGGAGTTGCTTTCGATGACGGGAGTGCGCGTATCGACTCATCAGGCCGACATGGGTAACCAGGAGCGTGTGTTCGAATTGCCCGATGAGGTGATTGCAGAACACGGTTCAGTAGGAATCCTGATCAACAATGCCGGGGTCGTCACAGTTGGCGACTTCGAATCGAACACACTTGATGAGCTCCGATGGATGATCGAGACGAATCTCTGGAGCGTTATCTGCTCCTGCAAGGCATTCCTGCCCGAACTGCACCAACGACCTGAAGCGCACATCGTGAACCTTTCCAGCATGGCCGGCCTCCTCGGGACGGCCGGCTCAGTCGGATACTCCGCAACCAAGGGCGGCGTGAGGGCTTTTGGCGAGGGGCTCAGAGCTGAGTTGTCGGGCACGGGGATCGGTCTGACCACCATTCATCCGGGAGCGATCCGAACAAACATCATGACCGCGGCTCGTGGTGAGAACGCCGAGATCCTTGCTTCCATGATGGACGAACATGGTGGTTTGCTGGGTACTCCGCAGAAGGTCGCGCAGAAGATAGTCAGGGGAATCGAACACAACCGGGCCCGGATGGTCGTCGGACCCGACGCGGTCTTGATGGACATCGTGAGCAGGATCATGCCTTCGCGCGGGTCTCTCCTGGGGAAGATGAACGATCTGATGCTGAACAGCAAGTCTGGCTGATCGTCGATTCCGGGCATGTCTGAATGTGTCCGATGAATTGCTGCATAATCAGACAATGGCTGTTGAGGCGGTTTCCACCACGGGCATCTACTGCCGACCGGACTGTGTGGCGACTCCGAATCCGGAGAACACATCCACGTTCCGATCTCCGGTGGCCGCCGAGGCTGCTGGTTACCGATCCTGTCTTCGTTGTCGTCCCTACCGCACCGATCCACCGCTGACCGGGGACGGAGTCCCACCCGCGATCACCGCTGCACTGGCGCTCATCAGCGAGGGTTACCTGGATACGCGCTCCGAGCCTGCCCTGGCTTCGAGGATCGGGTACAGCACCAGACAGATGCGTCGTTTGTTTGATCACCATGTCGGCGCAACTCCAGATTTCGTGGCGCGAAGCCGACGGGCCCATTTTGCCCGCAGACTGCTGGATGAGACTGACCTGAACATGGCTGCCACTGCCGGTGCAGCGGGATTCGGCAGTGTTCGCCAGATGAACCGTGTGATGGATGAGATATTCCGGATGCCACCGCGGGATCTTCGTGCGAAGCGTCGCAAAGGTGACGTGCTTGTCGCCGACGGCGGCCTGCGGCTGAACCTCTCCTTCAGTGGTGAGTTCAACCAGAAGTTGGCGCTCGATCACCTGCGACCCCGTGTGACCTCCAGAGTTGAATCGGTGGATGGAGACGTCTATCGGCGAACCACACAGACCTGCGGCAATCCAGGAGTGTTGGAGGTTGTTCTGGCCGGCCATGATGGTCGACTGGAGATCAGGGCACACCTCCCGACGTTCGATTCGATCATTGATGACGTAGCGCGGGTTCGTGCGATGTTGGGACTCAACGAAGACCATGAGTCCGC
>JAUXGW010000259.1 GCA_030621865.1 Actinomycetes bacterium | reverse complement strand
ACGGACTCGACGTCGAGGTGGTTGGTGGGCTCATCGAGAACCAGAAGCTCCGGCGCACTCAGCATCAATCGGGCGAGGGCCACTCGCATCCGCCAACCACCCGACAACTCCTTCACCGGACGATCCATGTCCGACTCGCGGAATCCAAGACCGGCGAGCACCCGACGCGCCTCTGCCTCCAGGCCGTAGCCACCCAGAATCTCGAATCGCTCCTGCGTGTCCCCATAACTCTGCAGGGCCCTGTCGTGAGCTTCGGCATCCTCGGCGGAACCACCGGGGCCGGTGGCGGCAATGTCGTCGAGCAAGTGCACCAGCTGGCCTTCCAGATCCGTCACGTGGCCGACGCCCCGCATGACCTCGGAGATCACCGATCCACTGGATTGTTCGGTCAACTCCTGTGGGAGATAACCGATCCGGGTCCCCTTGGCGACGTGTATCTGGCCGGCGTCCGCATCCTGTTGGCCCACCATGATCTCGAGAATCGTGGTCTTGCCGACACCGTTGCCACCGATGAGTGCGACACGTCGACCGGGCAACAGCCGGAAAGTCACGTCCTCGAAAAGGGTGCGCCCTCCATGCGATTTGGCGAGCCCGGAGACAGTGATCACGGCTGACGATGTTAGGCGAGACCATGGTGAATCGAGAATGCACCCGCAACCCCGGTTGTGCAGACCGTGTGATCTGGTCGGGGAATGCGCGGGCTGGGGACCGATCACTGGGACGACACCGTGGCGGTGGACCGTTTCGTGGACAAGGGTGGGCAGTTCGTTCGGTGACGCGGCGAGGTGATCCGATCCGTCTTCACCGCCGACGGCATTGGTGTGCACACCGGAATCACCGCGGATTCGGTGAGTCATGCCGCCGACAGATTTTCGGTGACACTTTCGGATGGCACTGTGCTCGACGCCCTGAATCGTATCGAACCCGCGGGAGCACCAAGCAGACGGGCCACACACCGGAACAACCTCGATCTCAGGCGGTCTCGATCTCAGGAGAATCATCGCGTTTGCTGTTTGTCACGGCCACTGCGAGCGAAGCAGTCAGCACAGCCGCTCCGCCGATCACACCAATCACGCCGAGCTTCTCCTCGTAGATCAGAATGCCGAGCATCACGGCCAGGACAGGCTCGACCATCGCGGCCACCACGGCCCTGTGAGGAGGCACGCTCGTGACACCGTATGCGAACGCCAGATACGGAAGGTAGGTACAGGCGACACCCAGAAAGATCAGCCAGGGCCAGGCCCCGGCCGGGGGCCACTCGAGTCCGACGATGGCTGCCAGCAACACACCTCCGAGAGGCAGGATCAGTGCATACAGAACAGTCGGCTCCACCACACCGAACAGGTGTCGGCCCAACAAGTAGTAACTCGCGTAACTGATCCCGGTGAGGAGTCCCCACCCCAGCGACTCGAGACTCACATTCACCGATCCCCCGGCGGAAAACGCCACGGCTGCAACCCCGAACACGGTGACCCCGATGGCAACCATGTCGTTGCGTTTCACGTCCGAACCGAGGAAGGAAACGGATCCAACCGCCACCCAGATGGGAGCGGTGTACATCAGCACGAACGCCAGCGAGACGCCTCCGGCCTCGATCGCCAGAGGAAGGGAGGCATAGAAGATCACAACGCCGACAACGGCGAACGCAATCACCCACAACGAACGTTTCTTCAGGGCATCAAGATTGAGCGTCCTGCCCGATTTCTTCCGCCGGACAAAATGGTTCACCACCACATGAACGAGGAAGCAGCCACCCCCGATCAGAGCCCTCCAGGGACCCATCTGCGATGCCGGCATCCCGAGGTCGGCCAACTCCCGGGTGGTGACTCCGAGCAGACTCCAGAGAACAGCCGCCAGAAGTATCGCGGCATATCCGAGGGCTACTCGGCGGCGATTGTCTTCGCCCATCTGTAATCGGCCTTGCCGGCTGGTGACCGCACGATCTCCTCCACCAGAGTCAACGAACGGGGCAACTTGTAGCCGGCCAACACCGTCCGGCAGTGTTCCGACAACTCATCCAGAGTCGGGTAGGTGCCGGCAACCGGCCTGACAACCGCGGCGACCTTCTCACCCCAGCGGTCGTCCGGAACTCCTACCACCACGGTGTCGTACACATCCGGATGGGACTTCAGGGCTGACTCGACCTCCTCAGGGAAGACCTTCTCGCCGCCGGTGTTGATGCTCGTGGAGCCGCGGCCGATCAGCTTCACCGATCCGTCGGAATCAACTGTCGCCATGTCACCCGACAGGACGTATCTGACGCCGTCGAGCACCCGGAAGTTCTCCGCCGTCTTTTCCGGGGCATTGTGATATCGCAGCGGGATGTAGCCGCCGTGGGCTATCCGACCGACATCACCCGAGCCAGGGGCAATCTCGTCCCAGTTGTCATCAAAGACCCTCGTACCTTCGGCAACATGGTCGAAACGGGTCTCTGGCGCGGTCTGGCCGCTCTCGAGCCGCTGACTTCCCTGGATTCCGGTTTCCGACGATCCGAAGCCGTCGGTGAACACTGCGCCCGGTGCCGTCGCCATGAAGCGTTCGCGGGTATCGGAAGTGAGAGGGGCACCACCGTTGGAGATAGCGAACAGCGATGAGGTGTCGAATGGCCCGTCGGATTCGAACGTATCAACGAGTGGACGGCCCATTGCATCACCCACGATCGTGAGCGTGGAGACCTTCTCGCGCTCGACTGTCCGCCAGACGTCCACCGGGTCGAAGGCGCCCTTGTGGAGGACCACTTTGGCCCCGCAGAAGAACCACATGAGCGCGACCCACTGGGCAGCGGCGTGCATGAGTGGAGCCAACGCGTAGAACACGAAGTCGAAATCGATTATCCGGTCGAGCATCTCGTCGGCCGAAGCCACCGGGCCATTCATCCGCAACGGATCACCTGCTGTGAGGCAGCCGAAAAAGGCATCCTCCATGCGCCAGACAACTCCCTTTGGCATACCCGTGGTGCCGCCGGTGTAGATCACATAGAGGTCGTCGTTGCCCCGACCGGGAATCACCGGTCGCTCAGCAACCGAAGAAGCCAGGGCGTCCTCGTAGTTCCGGGCGTGGAGTTCGGCGGGTCCGGCGCCTTCTCCGACCACAATGACATGTTCCAGGGTGGGCACGTCGTCGGCGATCGCGGCAACACGCGACGCGAAGGCATCCTCGCAGACAACTGCCAGCAATCCAGCGTCGTTGAACAGATATGAGAGTTCGTCATCCACGTAGCGGTAGTTGATGTTCACAGGCATGGCACGAATCTTGAAACAGGCCAGCATCACCTCGATGTGCTCGATGCTGTTGGTGAGGTAAACACCCACGAAATCGCCCGGACCCACCCCAAGACCGGTCAAGTGGTTGGCAAAACGGTTGGCGCGCTCCTCGAGTTCGCCATAGGTGGCACGGCGATCTCCACACACCACGGCCTCGCGATCGGTTACCCGATCCGAGACCGCTTCCCAGATATCTGCAATGTTGTACGTCAAGGTGCTCATCA
>JAUXGW010000134.1 GCA_030621865.1 Actinomycetes bacterium | reverse complement strand
TTCCCCGGCCTGTCAGCCCAGGTGCCAGTGTCAGGACTCTGGATCGAGGAGTAACCGGCCCGGGAGGATTGCCAACCCTGCAGAGCCGCGATTCTGATCCACGAGGATGTGCCACTCCGGCCAGGAACTCGGAGTATGGTGACGCCACATCGATCCGGCGTCGGATCAACTCGTTTCGAATCAGGGGGACCCCGTGGCCATTTCAGGAAACCGTCGTTTCGGTATCGGTCTGCTGTCAGCACTGCTGGCGCTGACTCTGGTTGCCAGTTCATGTGGGGGCGGTGACGACAACGGTTCAGACGGCTCGAACGGATCTGACGGCCCGGGTGATCCCGTGTCGGGCGGAGAAGTCACCTACGGACTCGAAGCCGGCAACTCCGGCGGTTGGTGCATGCCCGAAGCCCAGCTCGCGGCATCAGGAATCCAGATGGCTCAGGCGATCTACGAACCCCTGACCGCTCTCAATGAAGACGGCGAGTACGTTCCATTCCTCGCCGAAACCATCGAACCCAATGATGACTTCACCGTCTTCACCATCAAGTTGCGCGAGGGAATCAAGTTCCACGACGGCACCGACATGGACGCCGAAGTGGTCAAGAACAACATCGATGCATACCGCGGCACCTACCCGAACCGTTCGCCGCTGCTCTTCCGGTTCGTCATGGACGACATCGCAGACGTCACAGTGGTTGATGACCTGACTCTCGATGTCAGCGCAAAGACTCCCTGGCCATCCCTGCCTTCGTTCCTGAACCTGGGCAACCGATTCGCAATCTCGGCTCAGGCCCAACTTGATGACCCCGACACCTGCGATTCGAACCTGATCGGCACTGGTCCATTCGTGCTCGATGAATGGGTACCCAACGATCACTTCACCGCGTCGAAGAATCCCGACTACTGGCAAAGCGATGAAGACGGAACCCAGCTGCCCTACCTCGACAAGATCACGTTCAAGCCGATCATCGAAGCCGACGCTCGAACGAACTCCCTGCTCTCCGGTCAGCTCGACATGATGCACACCTCCAGTGCGATCCAGTACGAAACACTCGCGGCGGAGGAGGAAGCCGGAAACGTACGTCTGTACACCACCGAGGATTTCTCCGAGGTCTCCTACGGCATGTTGAACACATCAAGTCCGCCGTTCGACAACAAGAACGCACGCCTCGCCCTGGCCCACTTGTTCAATCCCGACGCGTTCAACGAGGTGATCGGTCTCGGCGAATTCACCATGGCTTCCGGCCCGTTCGCTCCAGGCAACATCGGTTACCTCGAGGACGCCGGATTCCCCGAATACGATCCTGCAAAAGCGGAGGAAGCGGCGGCCGCGTACACCGAGGAAACAGGTCAGCCGCTCGAGTTCACCCTTTCCATGGCCAGCGGCGCCGAGAACCAGAAGACAGCTCAGTGGGTGCAGGCCGAAGCCGCCAAGGTGGACATAAGGGTCGACATACAACAGATCGAACAGGCAGCGTTGATCAACACCGCCCTTGGTGAGGACTGGCAAGCGCTCGGCTGGCGTAATCATCCTGGTGGCGACCCGGACCTTCAGAGCGTCTGGTGGCGTACAGACTCGCCGGTGAACTTCGGTCGGATCAATGACCCCGAGCTGCAGTCACTGCTCGAGCAGGGCCGCGCAGAACCCGATCCGGACGCCCGCGAGTCGATCTATCAGGACATCAACCGGCGATTCGCCAGCGAGGCCTACAACTCCTGGTTCAACTGGACGTTCTGGCAAATCGGAATGGATCCGGCGGTGGGCGGAGAACTTGGACCGAACCTGCCGGACGGATCTGCTCCCTTCAAAGGCCTCTCCTCGGGTAATCCTGTGTCAGGTCTGTGGGTAGGTCAGTGACCAACCACGAGACGGCAGAACCGACGGTGGCTCGGCACAACTGATCCATGGGTCTGCTTCGCCGCCTCCTGCAACTGATCGTCACTGTGGTGGCTGTGACCTTCTTCTCTGCGCTGCTGCTGCAACTCCTCCCGGGGGATCCGGTCGAAGTGCTCGCACCATTCTCGAGTGAAGAACAACGCGACGTGATCAGGGAAGACCTCGGCCTCGATGATCCGTTCGTGGTCCGCTATGCCGGTTGGCTCGGGGGTTTCGTCACCGGCGACATGGGGAACTACTACACGGTCAGTTCCAAGCGGCCGGTATCCGACAGGGTGGCGGACGCCCTCCCGATATCCCTTCAACTGATGATCTACTCACAGTTGATCTCGCTCGCATTTGCTATCCCGGTCGGGGTATACGCCGCTGCCCGAAAAGGGAGAATCTTCGACAAGTTCTCGAATGCCACGGCGTTTGCGATGCTGGCCATCCCGAACTTCGCGCTGGCACTGCTGCTCCAGTATTTCCTGGGGGTGAAGTGGCAACTCTTTCCGACGTCTGGTTACACGAAGATCACCGAGGACCCCTCGATGCACTTCCAGCAGATGGTTCTCCCCTGCGTCACGCTGGCCGTCGGTCAGTTCGCTGTCTACATGCGGCTCCTGCGCTCCGACATGATCGCCACCCTTCAGCAGGACTTCATACTTCTCGCGAAGTCCAAGGGCATGAGCTCCCGGCGCATTCTGTTCAGGCACGCGCTCAGGCCATCTTCGCTGACCCTCCTGACCGTGGCGGGCCTGAGCGTGGGAACGCTGATCGGCGGCGCCCTCATCGTGGAAGTTCTCTTCCAGATACCGGGCATGGGCTTGATGCTTGCCGAGGCAATCGCCACCCGCCAGATGGTCGCCTTCCAGAGTTTGATTGCCATCGTTGCCATTCTCTACGTACTGGTGAACTTCGGAGTAGACCTTCTGTACAGTGCCCTCGATCCACGGATTCGACATGACCGAACACGTTGATCCGGACCCGGAACACACCGAGGCCGAAACGAGGGGCGTCGGACTCGCCCCATCGGTGATCGGCACCGCGGAAGCAGTCGGCGTCGCCATCGGTGACACGGTGCCCGAAGACCCCGAAGGCAAACCCGATGCGAAGGGGAAAATCGGCATTGGCGGATGGCTGGCAATCAGTTGGCTCGGGTTGATTCTCGCGCTCGCTCTGCTTGCCCCGGTGCTACCGCTGCACGATCCGCTCGAACAGTTCAGTGGACTTGCCAGTTCGGGTCCCCAGACGGGCCACCCACTCGGGACCGATGCCTTGGGGCGGGACATGTTGTCCCGCGTCATCTGGGGATCACGGGCAAGCCTCGCGATCGGCCTCGGAGCAATCACTTTCGGAATGTTGATCGGTGGCTTCCTCGGCCTGGTGACCGGCTTCTTCAAGGGCCGTGTCGACGCCATAGTCACTCCGCTGATGAGCCTTCTCCTGGCCATTCCGCAGTTCGTGCTCGCCCTGTCGCTGGTAACCGTGCTGGCAGCCTCGGCGGATGTTTCCGACACGCGGCGGATCCTTGTGGTGATTCTCGGACTCGGAATCACCACCATTCCGATCCTTGGACGCATAACCCGCGCCAATACCTTCAGTTGGTCCGAACGGGAATTCGTCACTGCCGCAGAAGCGGTTGGCGCCCGCAAGTGGCGCATCATGATTCGAAGTGTCCTGCCCAATGTGTTTCCGGCGATGTTGTCAATTGCGATGCTCGGAGTTGGTTTGGCGATGATTGCCGAAGGCGGCCTGAGCGTGTTCGGAGTGGGCGTGCAACTCCCCCAGCCCTCTTGGGGGAACATAATCGCCGAAGGTCGAAACCAGCTGCGTCGGGCACCGCACATCGTGATCTTCACCTCTGTTGTCCTGTTCCTCACTGTCCTGGCACTGAACTTCCTGGGAGACGTGATCAGCAAACGCTTCGATGTCCGCGAGGGTCAGCTGTGACCTCAGAGGAGACTCCCGTTGGCACCCTTCCCGGCACCGGCGCACTGCTTGACGTCCGCGACCTGAGCACCAGGTTCGACTCACCCCGCGGAGCTGTCCGCGCAGTGAGCAACGTGAGCCTGTCACTTGAACGCGGCCAGACACTGGGCATCGTGGGTGAATCCGGTTCGGGCAAGTCCGTGTTGTCGCGCACGATCATGGGCCTCCTTCCTCGTAGCACCGCCAGCGTGACCGGAGAGATCATCTTCGAGGGTGAGGACATCTCCGGTTTCTCCGACGACCAGTACCGCCAGTTCTGGGGAACCGAAATGGCGATGATCTTCCAGGACCCGATGACCGCCCTGAATCCGGTGATGAAGATCGGGAAACAGATCACCGAGTCCCTCCGGCGCCATATGGGCATGGACCGGACCACCGCACACGACACTGCGGTGGAACTGCTGCGATCTGTGCGCATTCCCGAACCCGCGAAACGCTTCGATGTCTATCCGCATCAGCTCTCAGGCGGAATGCGCCAGCGAGTTGTGATCGCGGTAGCGCTTGCCTGCGGTCCTCGTTTGCTGCTTGCGGATGAGCCCACAACCGCTCTGGACGTGACCATCCAGGCCCAGATTCTGGATCTGCTGGAGGATCAACAACGCGAGCGTTACATGGCAATGATCCTGGTGACTCATGACCTCGGTGTCGTGGCCGGCCGGGCCCACAAGATCGCCGTGATGTACGCCGGGCGGATCGTGGAATCTGCACCCACCCGCAAGCTGTTCGCTGACATGAAGATGCCCTACACCGAAGCCCTGATGTCGGCCATCCCCCGGCTGGACGCTCCTCCGCACACGAAGCTCTCGGCAATTCGAGGACGGCCACCGCAACTCGTGAATCCTGGTCCCGGGTGCGCTTTCGCACCGCGCTGCCCCTACGCACGGGATCTGTGCTCCGAAGAACGCCCTGTACTGCGGCCGGTCGAAGATGACCCGGATCATCTGTTCGCTTGTCACTATCCAGTGGATTCAGCGGAATCCATCGAGATCAAGGATCATTTGCGGGCTGAACAGATGGTCGCCGAGGCGGCCGGCGGTGGTGATTCCGATGGCTGGTAGCGGGACTTCCCACCTTCGACCTTCCGAGAAGCCGTTGCTGACGGTGGAGAACCTGACCGTTGAATTCCCAGCACGACGTCGCAAGGTTGTGTCTGCCGTGTCGAATCTGAGCTTCGACCTGCTGCCCGGGGAGACGCTCGGCCTGGTGGGTGAGTCGGGCTGCGGCAAATCATCGACCGGCAAGGCGATCATTCAGCTACCTCCTCCCACCAGCGGAACCGTGACACTGGGAAACACGGAGTTGACCGCACTCTCCGGCAAGGAACTCCGGCAGCAGCGGACCCGACTGCAAATGATCTTTCAGGATCCGATTTCATCGTTGAATCCTCGCAAGAACGTGTTCGACATCGTGGAAGAGCCGCTTCGAATCTGGAATCTGGGTGACGCTGAAGAGCGAGACCGTCGCGTCACCGAATGCCTCCATGCAGTGGGCGTTGATGTGGACGGCGCCCGGGAGCGGAAGCCACACGAATTCTCCGGTGGTCAGTGCCAGCGCATTTCGATTGCTCGGGCCGTGGTGACTGAGCCAGAACTCATCATCTGTGATGAACCGGTCAGCGCCCTCGATGTGCTGGTTCAGGCACAAATACTGAATCTGCTCGAAGAGATGAAGCAACGTTTCGGACTCACGTTGGTCTTCGTTGCTCACGACCTGGCGGTGGTGAAGAACATTTCTGACCGGGTGGCCGTGATGTATCTGGGCAAGATATGCGAAATTGGCCCTTCGGAAGCCATCTTTTCGAATCCTGCGCATCCGTACACGGAAGCTCTGCTCAACGCGATCCCCGTTCCCGATCCAAGCGTGCAGGTCGACAGTTCAGATCACCTTCGTGGAGATCTCCCCTCTCCCATTGACCCGCCCGCAGGATGTCGATTCCACACAAGGTGTGAGCGGGCCACAGATGTGTGCAGCCGGGTCGAGCCCCAGATGGCCCCGGTGGGCAACGGCCACTATGTGGCTTGTCACCACCCGCTCATAACTCCCGTGGAGATTTCCCGTTCAGTCGGCACCACGGTCACCCCCACTGACTGAACCCCAGAGGCCGGATTTCCGGACGCGCCGGTAGCCTTCTGGGCATGGCCCTGGATAAGGACGAGCGCGCCCCACTCGGTTTGGTGCTGAAACCCGATCACCCGATAAACGACGCGTCTCGGGTCGGGGTGTGTTTCTCCGGTGGCGGCTTGCGTTCCGCGAGCTGGTGCCTCGGCGCCATTCAGGCCCTGAAACAGGAGCGGACGTGGGAAGAGGTGGATGTAGTTGCGGCCGTGTCGGGTGGCTCCTACATCGCAGCCAGTCATGCCATCGCCGTCGACAAGGCGCAACCCACCGACCTGAATGACGATGGGCCGCCACCTGTGCGACCCGTGTATTCCCGCGGTTCAGCAGAGGAACGGTTTCTGAAGAATCGCTCGTCCTATTTGCTGAGCGGAAATGGCGTGAAGTGGCGGGCCATCACATCTGTGCTCTATGGCACGTTGTTCGGACTGGGTGGACTGATGTTGGCCATCTTCGTGATCTCCCGGCCCATCGGATGGTTGTACGCCGGATCCACACTCGACTGGAGCGGTGGCTACAAGACACCGTCTGGGTGGCAAGTCATGGTGCCAGTGCTTCTGGCCGGATGCGCGGTTGTGGCCATCATCGCTGAAAGGTGGATCAACACCCGGCCCCTGCCTGAATCGGAAGGGCAGGCGAAGTCTCGCGAGGCCCTGTCCAGATTCCTGCGCCTCGGTGCGACCGACAGACCGCAGGGTGAGCGCCGATGGCGAGGTTTGGGCAGACTGCTGGTGTTTCTGTCGGTCCTCGCAGCAGTCCTTCTCCTTGTCATCCCGATGCTCCTGGGTTGGCTGAACGACCCTGACCAGGAGAATTGGGTCGGCTCCCTGATCGCTGAGTTGTCCGCCGGCGTCGGATCGGGCGGGGACGCCGCCAACAGGCCGTCGATTGCGGTCCTGGTTTTGCTCGCGTCGCTGATCGGAACTGTGATGAAGGGAGTCCTGGGCCGCAAGGAAGCAAGGCCCTTGGTATTTCGAGTGGCGTCGGCTGTAATTCTGCCTCTGCTCCTGAT
>JAUXGW010000359.1 GCA_030621865.1 Actinomycetes bacterium | reverse complement strand
ATCCCGAGACCGAGAGAGAGAGAGAGAGAGAGAGAGAATCTGGGTCCTGGACAGAAAGCCTGTCGAGCACCGGATCAGCATCCCGGCATCAACACCCCGGTGGCCGCTCGCGCTTCGCTCGCCTAGTGACGGCGCCTGCGGGAGCGAAGGTACAAAATCACCAACACCAGAAGCACGGCCGTCACGGCCATGGGTACGAGAGGTCCCGGCCCATGGCCCTCGGGTTCGGGTGGCAGTGACTGCACCCGTTTTGGCGACGGACCCCGGGCGGCGTCCGAGTCGGCTCGGGCCGACCCGGTGTCATCCACTCCGGCGCGGTTCACATCAATCGAGGGAACACCGAGTGCCGTTGTTTCCAGGTCCGCTCCGGTTGTCTCCGGAGTCTGCGCCGATCCCGCCGGAATCTCCGGAGCGTCCGGCGGACCTTCGTGGTTGATCACATTGCTGCTCGGAGTCGGATCCAGCAAAGCGTCTATCTGCACTTCGCCGTCTTCTGGAGCTGGATTTGGTCTCGGCCGATTGGGCTCATAGGCCGGCATGGCTGGACTCCCTCAGTCGTTCGACTCCGGGAGCCTCAGCATCTTCGACCCGCCCGGAGCCAAACAGCGTGTCGGCCAGATCCGAAAAATCGGCCATGGCCTCTATGGCTCCCGAGCGGTGCGTCGCTTGTAGAGGCAGTGAACTGGCGGCCGCCTCTGTGATCGCGGCCCTCAGTCGCACGCTGGGAGTCAGAACCAATTCGGGATACCGCTCTGCAAGAGCCTCATTCCAATAGGTGTTGTCCCGAGTGCGGCCGATTCGATTCACGACGACACCTCCGAGTTCGGGGCTGCCCCCCCGACGGCGGGCAATCCTGTGCACGTTCGTGATGATCTGCTGCACTCCGTCGGCACTCCACGCAGCTGGTTCGGTGACGACCACCGCTCTGTCTGCAGCAAACAGGGCATTGACGGTGAGGAGTCCAAGTGAGGGCGGACAATCGATGAGAACTTCATCAAAATCCTCTGCAACTCCCTCCAGGCAGACTGCCAACCGATCCTGGGCTCCCACGACGTCGCTGACCAGTTGGTGCTCAACCGCGGCCATCTTCGGACTGCTGGGTACAACCGAAGGCAATACCTCCAGCGAATCCCGAGGCCACTCGGCCTCGCGAATCAACGACCGGATCGATCCGGGGGAGTCATCGAGCATGGCGATGTCGACCGTGTGTTCGGCACCGAATATGCCAAGACCGGTGGTGGCATTCGACTGGGGATCCAGATCGACCACCAATACCGCCTTCCCGCGCTCCGAAAGGGCGGCCGCCAGACCTAGCGTGACGGTGGTTTTTCCGACACCGCCCTTCTGGTTGACCAGTGCAGTGATTCCCATGGACCGAACCTAGCCGCTGAGATACCCCAAGTGGCTGAACTGGCTCAACCCTCAACCTTCGCTCGAGGTGGACCGCAAGGCGGATGCCAAAGCATCACCCAAGTCCTCGGGAAGCGGATTGTGCAGTCCCAGGGCTCGTGCGGCAGTAACGCCGAGAATCAGAACAACGATCAGTTCTTCGGCCTCGGTTGACAGGTTCGGCAGGGATCGTTGAGAACCGGCACCGGCCAGTTGGCCATGCAGGTTCCCCAGCGCGGCAGCGAGGCGCTCCCCAACCACTGGTTCACGGTCGCTCAGAGCCAGACCGTCGAGCAGCATCTGGCCAGAGTCCTCCAATGGCACGGAAATCTGGTCGAGCACCGCTGACATCAGGTCGCCAACGTCGCAGCGCCGGGCATCGACGCCGTCGAACACGTGATCCAGAACCTGGCCACTGGCATCACCCACGGCCTCGGCGAGCAGTTCCGCCCGACTGTCGAAGTAGCCATAGAGCGCCCCGGAAGTGAATCCTGCTCTGCGAGCGATATCCACCACACGCGTGCCGGTGAACCCTTTTTCCCTGAACACATCCGCCGCGGCTTCAACGATCCGCTGCCTGGTCAGCGTCCTGCGGGCCTCGGCCTCGCCGACGGGTCTCGCAAACTCAGCCAGCGCACTCGGACT
>JAUXGW010000145.1 GCA_030621865.1 Actinomycetes bacterium | reverse complement strand
AGCTACCCGGCCTGTCTCGCACACTTCTCTCCAAACGCCTCCGCCAACTCCAGGCCGCCGGTGTGGTGGAGCAACTCGACGGCGAGTACATGTTGACCGACGCCGGCCAGACCGCTCTGTCCCGGCGGATCCCCGATGTGCTTCAGCTCAGCCCGATTTCGCAGGTTGTCTCTGAGGTCGAAAGATCCAGGTGAGTCGGTAGCGGCACAGCACCGTTGTGATTGGATCCGGTGATCACCACTTTGTGCTGTTTGTGACTCAATTCGAAGGCTCGGACTCCACTCGGGCAACCGCGCCACTCTCCGATTCATTGGCAGGGGTTTCGAAGAAGGTAGTCAGGATCTCTTCCGCAACCGCGGGAGTCGTCAACCTGAGGCTGATCGCCAGAACGTTGGCGTCATTCCATTTGCGGGCGCCACGAGCGGTTTCTGCATCGACGCACAAGGCGGCTCGCACGCCAGGAGTCTTGTTTGCGGCCATCGACACGCCCGTTCCGGTCCAGCAACAAACCACCCCGGCATCGGCAGCGGTGGAAGCCACCGATTCGCCCACACCCCTGCCGGCCTCGGGCCAGTCCAGTGGAACTCCCGCGCTGATGAGTTCATGGCCCGCTGATTCGCACCAGCGCTGGATCGCCTCGGTGGTGGCGTTGCTTTCATCGGTTTCAAACGCGATTCGCACGACTCGACAGTATCGAGTGTGATGCAGGGCGGAGACTTCTGCGGCTGACGACGAGTCACTCGCGTGCGCCGAACGTCTCACCCGTCAGCAACCACTTCATCCCCGCCCCATGAGCAAAATGTGAGAGTCGACTCTTCGCCTCGTGTGTGTTCACCATCCAGGTAGACATGCTCCTGGTTGAGCAAGATTCATTCGCTGCCCAGGGGAGAGATCCCTCGCGGGCCCGTAGCCCACGGTGGGGCATCAGTCTCCACAATCTGGCGAAAGGGCAACGACGGGAAGGCAATATGGTGAGAAGCCGTGGGTTGCCGGTGGAACAGTTCCCCCAGCCTTGATTCGGGCACGAAGCAATTCCGAACTGAGGGACCGCAATGACAGAACCCACATCCGCAGAAGCAGAACAGCATCGAAACGAGGTCCGGATGGGCGTCGTTCTCTCTGACCCGGACCTGACTGACGCGGTGATCGGCGGAGGTGCCTTCGGAGGTTCCTTCTCCCCTGCCGTTGCGCTGAACATGTATGACCGGAATCACACTGAAGCCATCGAGGACGCCAAACGACTCGTTGAGATCGAGGAGGTTTGCCCGCGCTCCTGGCTTGTCCGTCTTCCCATCGTGAATTGTGCGGTTTTCGAAACCGATGAAGGCCTCGTGGTGGTTGACACCGGTATGGCCCCGGGCGGACCGGCGATTCTTCAGGCGATACGAACGGTCAGCTCAGCGCCCATCCACACGATCATCTACACCCACGCCCATGTGGATCACTGCATGGGGACCTGGGCGCTGATGGAGGACAATCCCGAGGTAATCGCACATGCTGATGCCCAACGACGCTACGACCGCTATGTCCGTCTCCGGGGATCAGTCTCGCGGTACATGACTCAGCCGCTGCATTCCTTTCCCGCCGATCAGTCCGACTGGATCGCACCCACGATGACCTTTCGCGACACATTGTCGATCACCGTTGGTGGCGAGCGTTTCGACATCGTTCACCATCGTGGGGAGACCGACGATCAGCTCTACGTCCATGTTCCCGGGCGGGAAGCGTTGGCCAGCGCTGACTACTACCAGGGTTTCCTGCCGAATGCCGGCAACGGGAAACGAGTCCAGCGGTACGTGGAGGACTGGGCCGTGGCCCTGCGCGAGATGGCCGCGTTGGCCCCCAGGTTCCTGCTGCCGGCGCATGGTGAGGCAATCATCGGCGATCCCGACGCAATAGCGGAAGCCTTCACCGCCCATGCTGATGCCCTCGACTTCATAGCGGAGGCAACACTCGATGGCTTGAATGCCCGAAGGCGTCAGGACGAAGTTGCCGATGCCATTCAGTTGCCACCTGCTCTGGCAGATCATCCGACCCTGAACGAGCAATACGTTTCCCCTGCGGACATCTCACGCATGGTGATGAAGCAGTATTGCGGTTGGTGGGATGACATTCCGTCTCACTGGTCCCCGGCCCGTTTCGACCAACAGGCTGCCGCCATCTGCGATCTTGCCGGTGGAGTGGAGGCAGTTGTGGAGCGGGCCCATCAGCTGTCTGAGTCCGATCCCAAAATGGCTTGTCACCTCGTGGACTGGGCATGGTTTTCCGACAGGTCCAACTCCAGCACCGCTCGGGCCGTGATCGACATCTACACAAAGCGAGTTGCCAACGAGCGCCCAAACACCCAGGAGGCCCTCATGTACGTGGATCACCTGACCGATGTGCAGCTGGCGCTGGATGCACCCAGAGATATCTAGCCTGCAGCACGTCGCGATCCACGCCGTCGACCTCACCGCCGGTCAGCAATGCGCGGTCGACACGGGTCAGGAGTCGGTTGCGAAGGCCAGTGCCTCATTCATCAGACCCTCCCACTGGTCTTCATCCCGACCCGGTACGAGCGCCCACTCCTTGAATCGCCGACCGTTGGGCGCAAATGGCTCCGCTGATCCATCGTCAATCAGTTCATCGACCCGGGATTTGGGAAGCTTCACGATCAGATCGCCGCTTCGATGGTCGACGCTCGCGAAGAATGCTCCGGCCATGCGCAGGCAGGGGAAGCCCATCATGGTTGAGCGTTCTGCACCTGCACCGAGCAACGGCTCGGCCAGATCCCAGAACAGTGCGTCATCCACATCGGGGTTGTTCATGAGACCTCCGCCGGAGACCAGGCTCCATCACCGAGAAACCGGTGAGCCATGGCCCATGCAATCCCTCGTCCGCGTTTCTTGGTTCGTTGAGCGACGGGACCCTCCCATCCAGCGTCGATCGTGTCGGTGAACAACTCGTACCAGCGATCGAACATCTCGGGTTCGATCGGCGAACGGTCGTGCAGCCACCTGTGTTTGCGTATCACCGTCTCGGCATCTTCGTGCTCCTGATCGAGGACCACGCCAGTCCAGTAGTCGGTGAGCTTCAGTGTGTGGGCATGCCAGTCGACATGGGCAATGGTCTCGAAATGGAGTTGCAGGAGGTCATCCTGGGCAATGTGACGATAGAGGCGGGTGACGAACTCCTGTACCTCTTCGGCAGTGCCCAAGTCCCGATTTCGTGAGGCATCCGGATGACCTCTGCTCATCTGTGTTCTCCGATCTCCATCGACCCGTTGTGTCAATCCTGAAGGGGTATATTCGTTCTGCGAGAGTACGTTCAGCTTGACCCGCTGTGCTCCATCGCGACTGACTTCGCCCAGCGATAGTCAGCCTTGCCGGATGGTGAGCGAACCATCTTGTCCACGAGGACGAGTTCCCTGGGAAGCTTGTATCTGGCAATGAGCGTGCTTGCTGCCTCCTGCACAGCTTCGAGTGTCGGATTGGTGCCCTCGCGTGCCTGAACGACGGCGACGACATGTTCGCCCCACCGTTCGTCGGGCACACCGACGACCACAGCATCGAACACGTCGGGATGTTCCTTCAGCGCAAGTTCGACTTCCTCGGGGAAGATCTTTTCGCCACCCGAGTTGATCGACACCGATCCCCGACCCAACAAGGTGACCGTTCCATCGGCTTCGGCAACGGCCATGTCTCCGGGGACCACATAGCGGTCTCCGTTGATGATTGGGAAGGTTTCCTCGGTCTTCCTTTCGTCCTTGTAGTAGCCGAGAGGCAGATGACCGCGGCGAACCAACCGGCCAACAACACCATCTCCGGGAGTAGTGGGATTGCCCTGGTCATCGATAACCAGGGTGTTGTCCCCCATTCGGAACTGCGGTCGGCCGCTCCCGTCTGCGCCGTAACCGGTGCCCTGATATCCCGTTTCCGACGCGCCGAGAGCGTCGAAGACGAATACGTTTGGCAGCAACTCAACGATCTGCGCCTTGACGGCCGGCGACAGGATCGCTCCCCCGCTCGTGATGAACAGCAGCGAGGACAGGTCCAGGTCATCGATCCTCTTCGCGAGTTCATCCATCAGCGGTCGAGCCTGGGCATCACCGACGATGGACATCACCACTGCCTTTTCCTCGTCCGCCATGCTCCAGACCTCACCAGCATCCATGGAGCGCGCAGTGCTCAGAATCAGCGGCCCGCCATTGAGCGTCTGGACAATCGAAGCCCACTGTCCCGCACCGTGCATGAGAGGAGCGACGGGCAAGGCCCTGATGGATTCAGCGCTCGGATCGGAGGCTCTCTCGGCGACCTCCCACTCCGCCACGATCGGCTCGGTGAGGCTGGTCATGACCGGTTCGATGGTGGCCTTGAAGAGGTCCTCGTGGGACCACAGAACACCCTTGGGCATTCCTGTGGTTCCTCCCGTGTAGACGATGTAGAGGTCATCATTGCGACGAGGTTCGAAGTCACGATCCGCCGAAGCTGCCACCAGCGCTTCCTCGTAGTCCGAAGAGGATGAAACCCCGATGTCGGAGTTCGTGCCATCTTGGTACGCCAGGCAAGTCCGAAGCAGTGGAAGTTGGTCCCGGACGACGGCGAGACGTGAGCTGAACTCGGCGCCGTGCACCACGGCCACGGCATCGGCGTTCTCCAGCAGGTAGCTCAGTTCGTGTTCCACATACCGGTAATTCACGTTCACCGGTATGGCCCGGATCTTCCATGCCGCCCACTGGGTTTCCACCCATTCGTTGCCGTTGTATCCATATATCCCGACCTTGTCACCGGGCTTGACTCCCCTTTCCAGCAGGGCATGGGCCAGCCGGTTGGAACGCTCATCCAGTTGGGCAAAGGTGAAGCGGCGAGGACCGCCATCGGCATTCGGAACAACCACGGCTTCCCGGTCGGGAATCCTGTCCGCGACGGATTCGAACAGATCAGCAAGATTCCAGGTCACTCAGTCACTCTCCTGTGTCGAATCAGCATGTTGGCGCGCAGGCCAGGTCAATCACGATAGCCAGAACATCTTGCGAATACATCTGCCTGGGTTGGGGTATCCCGTTGTCTTTTGGATTCCCTGAAGCTTTGGCTTGGTGACCGGCCGGGGCAGGTCAAAGATGTTCACGTGACCAACACCTCCGGATCCCTCATTGACCTCAGCCACATCATCACTGACGGGATGCTCACCTACCCCGGACTCCCGGCCGCAGTGGTTGACACACATCTGAGCCGCGAGGCGGCCGAGGAAATCTACGGACCCGGTGGAACTTTCCACATCGGGCTCGTGACGCTCTGCACCAACACCGGCACCTATCTGGATGTGCCCTTCCATCGCTTCGCAGATGGCCATGACCTCACAGGGCTGAGCCTTGCCCGCGTTGCCGCAGTACCTGCGGTCTGCCTGGATCGTCGAGGTGAAACAGCGATCGATCTGTCGAGGTCCGAGTTGGAGGGCTATGAAGGAATGGCCGTTCTCGTGCGCACCGATCACTCGCACAAGTTTGGTACTGAGGCCTACTTCGAGGACCATCCGTACCTGTCCGGTGCCTCCGCGAACGCCCTGGTCTCCGCAGGAGTGGCCTGTGTGGGCATCGATTCGCTGAACATCGACTCCACTGCGGATCAACAGCGGCCAGTCCATACGCGTTTGCTGGGTGCCGAGATTCCGATAATCGAACATCTGACCAACCTTGCCTCCCTGCCGGCTGATGGTTTTGTGTTCACCGCCGTACCGCCCAAGATCGAGGGAGCCGGAACCTTCACGGTTCGAGCTTTTGCAACCATTCCAACTGCATAGGTGACTTCCATCAGGGGCTTCAGACAACTTCCACGGTGCACCGCAATCCCGGAGCTCGCGACAGCCGGGAGTCGGAGGTCAGCAAGGGACAGCCGAGGGCTTCGGCAAGTGACACATAGCTGGCGTCATATGTCGTGAGATTGTTCCGCAACTCCCAGCAACGTCCAATGAACGGCGCGGCCGGGTAGGAGTCGATCGGCAATGCGAGCGCGGAATTGATGGCGAGCTCCGCCTGTTCACTCGTCAACCAACCCTCCCTTGCTCGCCGCCGGAGCACCGACACAACTTCCAGCAGCAACAAATCCGGTGCGCAAAGACTCTCACCACCGATGCGGTCCCGGAACCGACGACCATCCGGTCCGCTGTCGGCAACGAGCGGCACGACAACTGAGGCGTCAATGACCAACACGGTCGGCGTCCAGGGCGGCGAGAGCATCCTTGGCACTGAAATTGC
>JAUXGW010000261.1 GCA_030621865.1 Actinomycetes bacterium | reverse complement strand
GATCAGAAAGAGTTCGACATGGCGAAGCAGGATCCAGAAATGGTTGAGTACGAGACTGGAACAGCGTTTCCGGGGAAGATCGGGAAGACGATTGACGACTCGACGCAGGCGTGGCCGGTGCCGAAGTCTGCCCCTGCAGGCGCGCCGAATGTGCTGTTCTATGTGCTCGATGACGTTGGGTACGGGCAACTCTCTCCGTTCGGTGGCCTGATCCCCACTCCGAACCTGCAACGCGTTGCCGATGCCGGTGTCATGTACACGAACTTCCACACGACTGGACTGTGTTCGCCGACACGCACCTGCATCATCACCGGCCGCAACCACCACACGAACGCAATGGGAACGATCAGCGAGTGGTCGACCGGCTATCCGGGCTACAACGGAACGATGCCGCTGGAGCACGGCTTCCTCTCCGAGATCCTGGTGGAGGAGGGGTACAACACGTACATGATCGGCAAGTGGCACATGTCCGTGTCCACGTTCGAGCAGGCTGCGGGGCCTTATTATCTGTGGCCTCTCGGAAGAGGATTCGGGCGCTACTACGGGTTCCTCGCAGGTGAAACGGATCAGTGGTATCCCGATCTCACCTATGACAACCATGCGCACACCGCGCCGGCAACTCCTGAAGAGGGATATCACCTCTGTAAGGACCTGGCAGACATGGCGATCGAGTTCATCGGCGGTGCCAAGAACGTCTCGCCGGATAAGCCGTTCTTCCTGCACTACTGCCCGGGTGCCAGCCACGCCCCGCACCACATATTCACGGAGTGGTCGGACAAGTTCAAGGGCAAGTTCGACATGGGTTGGGACGAGTACCGCAATGTCGTGTTCGCCAACCAGAAGAAGCTGGGCATGTTCGAACCCGGCGCGGTGCTCTCGCCACCCGATCCGGACGTGCCGGCGTGGGACACGTTGTCCGGTGATGAGAAAAGGCTCTATGCCCGGATGATGGAGGTCTACGCCGGCTTCACCGCCTACCAGGATGAGCAGTTCGGCCGTGTCCTGGATTATCTCGAGGACATGGGCGAGCTGGACAACACGCTGATCATGTTCATCTCGGACAATGGTGCCAGCCCCGAGGGTGGCGAGTACGGAGCTGTCAACGAGTACGACTTCTTCAACTTCAAGCCGGAGGATCTCGATTTCAACATGTCGAAGCTTGATGAGCTGGGAACGCCTGCGACCTACAACCACTACGCGTGGGGTTGGGCGCACGCCGGCAACACGCCATTCCGTCGTTGGAAGAAGGAGACGTTCAGGGGAGGCACGACGGATCCGTTCATCGTCTCGTGGCCCGCGAAGTTCACATCGAAGGGCGAGACGCGACACCAGTACGGTCACGCCATCGACATGGTGCCGACAGTGCTCGACCTCCTGGGTATCGACGCGCCTGACTCGATCAAGGGTGTGCCGCAGGGTGAATTCCATGGTGTCAGCCTGAAATCGACCATCGACGATGATCATGCGAAGCAAGAGCACACGATGCAGTACTTCGAGATGTTCGGGAGCCGCTCCATCTACAAGGATGGTTGGCGCGCCGAGTGCGGTTGGCCAGGCCCCGACTATGCGACCGGCCTGAAGAACGGTCACAAGATGGGTGACTCGATCCACGCGGCAGATCTCGAAGCGCTCGAGAAGACCTGGCAGTTGTTCAACGTCAAGGATGATCCTGCGGAGTCCGACGACATCGCGGCCAAACATCCCGAAAAGCTCAAAGAGTTGGTCGACCTGTGGTGGGAGGAAGCCGAGAAGCACGACGTGTTGCCGTTGCAGGGCGAGATGGGTCAGCGCTTCGACTACCCACGGCCGATGCCAGGTAGTTCGACGACGCACTACGTCTTCTACGACGGTGCAGTCATCCCTTCGGTTGTCCAGCCCAAGGTGTACAACCGGTCTCACACGATCGAAGCCAAGGTCACCGTACCGAAAGGCGGCGCCGAGGGCGTGATCTGTGCCTCGGGAGCAAACACCGGGGGCTACTCATTGTTCGTCAAGGACAAGAAGTTGCACTTCACGTACAACTATCTGACTCGCAAGTTCTTCAGAATGGCTGCCGAGGACGAGTTGCCGGAAGGCGACCTGACCATCCTGTATGAGTTCGAGGTGACAGGCGAGGGTGACCCATCCCAGGGCAACGGTCCTCCCGGGACCGGGACGATGTACGTCAACGACAAGAAGGTCGGGTCTGTGGACATAGACCTCACGGTGCCGTACATCTTCAGCATCGAAGGCGTCAGTGTCAGCCACGACTACGGAGACAGTGTCGATCAGAAGAACTACAAGCCGACGTTCCCCTTCACGGGCACCGTCAAGAAGGTCACGTATGACCTTTCGGGCGACGCCATATCCAACGCCGAAGCGGAGACCCGCAGGGGGATGGCGAATCAGTAGTTCCTGTCCCACTCACATCCGGTGACAGCACCTGAGCTGGGTGCGAACGGGTTCATGTGCATCATGGTGACGGGTGGTGGACGCGGCTTCGTTCGGCCCGAGAGCCGTAGCATTGGGGTCAACCCATTCCAGGAGTTGTCACTTCAATGCCATCGCTTGAACAACCGGATGACTTCTACGGAGTTGCTCAACGCGCGCTCCAGGCGGATTTCGACACAACGAACCTCGCGGATGCCCATCTGGCGACGATCGTCACCGCCGAAATCTCTGACGAGCAGCGCGAGTTCATCGAGTCCCGAGACTTCTTCTTCCTGTCAACCGTGGATCCGCAGGGCTGGCCGACAGTCTCCTACAAGGGTGGCGGCCGCGGATTCGTGCACGTGGTTGACGAACAGACGATTTCATTCCCGCTCTATGACGGCAACGGCATGTTCCTGTCCAGCGGAAACATCGACGCCAGTGCCAAGATCGGCATGCTCTTCATCGACTTCGAAACCCCAAACCGACTTCGGTTGCACGCCAACGCCAGGTTGAACCGCTCGGACGAGGCACTTGCCCGCTTCCCGGGAGCGAATCTGGTGGTGGACGCGGAGGTCGACAACGTTTTCGTGAACTGTGCCCGTTATGTGCACAAACACAAACGCCTCGAAACGTCCGAATATGTGCCCGATGACGAAGGCAATCAGCCGTACCCTGCGTGGAAGCGGATCGACCTGATTCAGCCATTCCTGCCGCAGGGAGATCAGGGCAAAGCGGCAGCGGCCGGGGGAGAAATATCCATCGACGAGTACGTCGAGCGCCTGGCAGACGGCGTGTCCTGAACCAGTCATGGATGACATCGCCTACGTCCGGACCGGCGATACCCACATCGCGTACCGCGTGATCGGTGAACCCGACGGAGTGAATGTGGTGATGGTCGCCGGAGCCTTCTTCCCGCTGGAGATGCTGGCCGAGGAGCAGGTTGCGTTGCGGTTCATGGCTGGACTCGCCTCGATCGGCCGCCTGGTGGTGTTCGACAAGCGCGGAATCGGCCTGTCGGACCCGATGACTGACTGGTCACGCAGCATGCAGGAACAGTGGGCTGAAGAT
>JAUXGW010000361.1 GCA_030621865.1 Actinomycetes bacterium | reverse complement strand
TTCCGGGCCTTCGACCGGGAAGCCGCCATGCGGCTCCAGGTATTCGGCAAGTACAGCTACACCATGGAGACCATCGTGCAGGCCGGCTGGGAAGGCCTGCGAGTGGTTTCGGTGCCGATAGGTGTGAACCCGAAGACCCGCGATTCGAAGCTGGTCAAGTCGATCCCGCAGTACATCTGGCGATCCGGATCAACAATCGTTCGCAGCTTCGCACTCTACAAACCGTTTCGTTTCTTCTTCCTTCTCGGCCTGATTCCGTTCTTGATCAGTCTCGTGCTCGTGATCCGGTGGTTCTACCTGAACTGGTTCACCGATGACGTGGCCGGCCGCGTTCCGTCTCTGGTTGCTGCTTCGGTGTTCATTATCATCACCACTCAGATATGGGTCGTCGGGTTCCTTGCTGATCTTCTGGCGGCGAACCGGCGAATAATGGCTGATACCCGCTACCGGATGGTCCGGCGAGAATACGAATCAACGACCAGTGACCTGTCGGCCCGTGACGACTCGCAGCAGTAGGCGATACAGCGACATCCGGCCACGCAGCTCTGCCGGACCCGCGTCATGAAGGTGCTCCTGGTCGGACCTACCCATCCGTACAAGGGCGGTGTGGCGCAGCACACCACTGCCCTGGCTCAGAAACTCGCCGACGCTGGACACGAGGTAGATCTTCTCTCCTGGCAGTCCCAGTATCCGGCGCGCCTGTATCCGGGTGCGCTGGAGCTGGACAGCCCGGAGTCCGAGCTTGAATTTCAGGGGACACGCCGCGAACTGAACTGGTATGACCCGACCTCGTGGATCCGGTCGGTCAAGAGTTCGGATGCCGACGTTGTCGTGTTCGCAGTGGTCAATGGGTTCCAGATGCCCGCGTACGCAGCGATTGCCAATCGGATGAGGCGACGAGGAGCGCGGGTGGTTGCACTGTGTCACAACGTGATTCCTCACGATTCTGGCAAAGGTCAGCAGGCAGTGATCGCCGGCTTCTTGCGCTCGGTGGATTGTGTGGTCGTTCATTCTCAGCAGGAGGTGGAGCGTGCTCGTGCTGTTGGTGTCGAACAGATTCGGATGGCGCGTCTGCCGTTCTTCTTCCCGATCAGGCCACAGCCGTTGGATGTCAACAGGTCGAGGACACATCGACTGTTGGCACTCGGCTTCGTGCGGCCTTACAAGGGAATCGACGTTCTCATCGAGGCGGATGCCCTGGCGGAAACCAACGTCGAGGTAACGGTAGTGGGGGAGTTCTGGACCCCCATGGCAGAGCTTTCGGATCAGGCCAGGAGCCTTGGGGTGGAGGGAGCCGTGAACCTGAGGGATGAATACGTGGAACCCAAGGAGGTCGTGGATCTTCTCCAGAGTCACGACGCGCTCGTTTTGCCGTACCGTTCCGGCGCCGGTTCTCAGCAGCCGAGAGTGGCCCATCTCGCGGGCACTCCTGTGATCTCAACGAGGGTGGGTGACCTCAGTGCACAGGTCAACGATCGCGTCGATGGGTACCTTGTGGAACCGAGCCGGGCGGATCAGTTGGCGGAGGCAATCGAGCGGCTCTACAAGCCGGGGGAGCTACGTAGGTTGAGGTCAGGGATCGTGAGACCCGTTGTGATCACAGAGTGGGCCGAATACCTGCGGGTGCTCATGGACTCCTCCAGCTCCGGAATCCCGCTGGGCGGGGAAGCCGGGTCCTAGTTTCGGCTGGTTGGGGTGACGTGAGCCCGGATCGCGGTCAATCAGCACATGGTTTGAGGGTGCATAGCTGCTCCACAGAACTGAAAGAACCGCAACTGCGACGGCAGCGAGGGACGACCAGTGCACCTATCGTGATGAGGATTCCCCCCTCCAAAGGGAGCGGGTCATGGCGGCAGTCGCCACTGCGGAAATGGCTGTCCAGACGACTACTGGGATGGGATGGGATGGGCCCACCCCGCCATGGCCAGTACCAGAACACCGAGCCCCACACTGAGCATCCATGTGACCGCGGCGACGACTGCTGATTCGAGCCACCACGCTGGAGCATCCACCTG
>JAUXGW010000125.1 GCA_030621865.1 Actinomycetes bacterium | reverse complement strand
GTGAGCGCCATCGATGTGGTGTGCAGATCGAAAACCGTGGTCGGCCCCGTCTCGATCGAACCCTCGAGGATCTCGGCTATCCCTGTCGGGTGGGAGAGCACTATCTCGAGCCGATCGGGAGCCACCGGCCGCCAGTAACCAGCCTCGGTGTGGAGGGGTCGGTCGTCGACGGCATCGCGGGTCCGTTGGCCGTAGACCAGGAACGGTTTGCCGACATGGCCGAACGTCACCTCTTCGAAGTACTCGAACGAATCGATTGTGGGGTACTCACCCGAGCCCCGGCCACGCCAGGTACCGATCAGGCCGGAAAGGGGTTCACAGTCGGGATGCAGGGGCGGAGTCGTCATGGTGCTGGTCTACCAGACCGCGGTTGAGACGAGCGCGCCGAGCGGGGGTGTCGGCCCGTGGATGCCCGTAACTTGCTCCGGCTGCTCAGGCTGCGCAACGGAACTCGTTGGGGAAGCGGTGTTTTCACGTTCGGCGACGTGTTGGACGGGGGAGTGGGTGGCCCACCGCCCAACCCTGGCCGTGGTCGGCGTGAGTGCCGTGGGTTACGGTGAGCCGTCAATCGGACTCGTCGACATCGGCGAGCAGCGAGGAGACCGAACAGTGACATCCAGAGCGAACAGGGGCCCGAACGCGAGGTCCGCGATGGTCGTGGGCATCCTCTTCATCGTTGCGACGGTGGCAGCCGCCCTGAGCCAGGCCACCTTGGGATCCCTGCTGGAGGATCCGGCTGACCTGACGGGCATTGCTGCCAACGAGAATCGGATGGTTATCGGCGCACTGCTCGACTTGGTCACAGCCGCTGCTGTCGCGGCCATCGCGGTGGTGCTGTTCCCGATACTCAGGCGGGACAGAGTGACCGCGTCTGCAGGATACTTCGGAGCCAGGACCATCGAGGCGGTCATCATCATCGTCGGTGCCATCAGCCTTCTGTCGCTCTCAGCGTGGAGCCAGGAAGCTGTGGGGGCCGGAGCGGCAAACACGTCCGAGTATCAGTCACTGGGAGATCTGCTGCTGTCGGTCCGCGATTTCACCGACCTGATCGGAACGCAGATCGTCTTTGCCGTCACTGCTCTGATCCTGAACTACTCGATGTATCGAACACGGCTCGTTCCTCGACCGATATCCATCTGGGGTCTCCTGGCCGCCCCGCTGGCTCTGGCTGCGGGCGTGGCGGGTTTGTTCGGCCTCAGTCCCTTTTCGACGCTCTCAGTTCTACTGTTCCTCCCAATAGCCGTGAACGAGATGGTGCTGGCAGTTTGGCTGATCGTGAAGGGATTCAACCTGCCTGCGATCGAGCCCGAAGCTGAGGCCACCGGAACCTGATCCCAGAGGCAGGCGTTCCTGCAGAACCAACGGGTCTGGAGTTCAGGCGCCGTTTCGATCAAGGTGAGTCATATCGCGCCTTCGAGGGGTATGTGTGGACCGGGCTCCGCAACGCTGAGGCGTGTGGCCTCAGATGCGGCAGTCAATCGGTCATGGTGCGGTGTCGTCGATGGGTTCGCAGAGTTCGAACAGGTCGCCGAGCAGGACTCGCAGGAATCCCTCGTCGCAAAATAGTCGCTCGCCGGCCAACTTGCCGTCGATAACGGGAAACGCCGACATCACTCGATACGACTCGGGCCCGTTGATGCCGCGGACCTCGATGGCGTACTCCTGAACGGCAGTGTGCTCATTGGCCCACTCTCCCAAGACCTCGGAACCGAGCACCTTCGACGCGAACCGAGGGTATTGCTCCCGGTAGAACTGCTCGATCAGGTCCCATCCCCGTATTGTCAAGCGGCTGGGGAAGAACTCGAACACGGGGTCCTCGACCAGTGTGGCCAGGGTCGCGTCCATGTCCAATGCTGCCTCTGCGTGAGCATGAGCGTGTGCTGCCGCCAATACGTCTTTGGGGTCCATGCGGTCGAATGTAGCCGGACTGTTGATGCATGTCAGTTGATGCATGTCAATCGCCATGTTACTTTGTGGAAAGTAATCTGCCGCAGGAGAACAATCGTGAATCCGAGTACCGCCGTACATCCGAGTACCGACGTTTCCTTCAGTCGTCGGTCCGGTCTCATCGGAGCCACCGTGCACGGCTCTCTCGAGGACGTCCTGGCCGGTGATGAGGTCAACGACACGCTTCGCGACGCACTTTGGCATCACCAGGTTCTGGTGTTTCCCGAGTTGCACCCGACCCCTGAACAACACCTTCAGCTTGCGTCGGTGTTCGGTACGCCGTCGGGGCCCGAGGCTCAGAACGTCAGCCACCCCGACTTCGAGGCGATCACCGTCTTCGACAGCACCGGCGGTTACAAGGCCGACCAGTGGCACAGCGACGCAACCTTCAGGCCCGACGTACCGATGGGTGCCGCGTTGTGCATGCGCCAGCGGCCGGCGGTCGGCGGAGACACGCTGTTCACCAACTGCTACGCCGCCTACGACGCGCTGTCGGGCGGGATGAAGAAGCTGCTCGACAACCGGCGGGCCCGCCACGACATCACGCCCGACATAGGTACCGAGCATCCCGTCGTCATCCGCCACCCGGTCACCGGCAGGCCGGCGTTGTTCGTGAATCGCATCTTCACGCGAAACATCACCAACCTCCCGGCCGCCGAGTCAGCGGCCCTTCTACCGTTCCTTCTCGAGCATGTGACTCGGCCCGAGTTCACCTATCGCCACTGTTGGAACGAGGGTGACGTCGTCGTCTGGGACAACTGGTCGACCCAGCACTACGCGTTGTTCGACTACGACCAGCGACGTGTCGCCCATCGGGTTGCGCTCGACGGCGGTCCACTCGCTGCGGCCCGTCTTTCATGAGTGGCGAAGACCACGCGCTGACCCGCCTCATGGCGATCCTCGGTCGCCTCGGGCGCCTCAACGAGGACTTCGTCAGTGAGGTCTGCGGCCGTCATGGAATCCAACCTTCGGAGTTCCGGGTCCTGTCGCTGCTGCACGAAACAGGGCCCGACGGTGTGCGACCGGCAACCATTGGTCGTTGGGTACTGCAAACCGCGGGCGGACTCGCGGCGACGCTGCGACGCCTTGAAGCCGACGACAGAATTGAGCGTACGGATGATCCAGACGATGGGCGCGGCAAGCTGATCTCCCTGACGCCGTCCGGTGAGGAACTTCACGATGTCATAGGCGGCGACCTCGCCGAGCGGTATCGCTTCGCCCTCGATCACGTCGACCTCGACAGGGCACTGGACCAGGTGATCCAACTGACCGCCGCGTTCGAGCAGTTCGGGAACCACCCACAGAGCAGCTCATGGGGCTCGGCTCCCGTACCCCTTTCATGACAACCCCGATCACCGCGTCGGCAACGGCATTGGTGAAGCCCTCAGCCACGGATGTCTGGCAGGTAATGCGCCGGTTCGATGATCTGAGCTGGACCCGGGGCGCGGTCGAAGAGATCCTCATCGAAGGAGCGGGCGTAGGCATGATCCGACGCGTGCGAACCGCCGGCAGCGACGAGTGGATCGCCGAGCGCCTGGTCGAGCTCGACGATGATCGCATGACCTTCAGCTACGTGATCGAGGGCGACGGAATGCCCGACATCGACAACTACCGGGCAACCGCCACCACGACACCCACTGAGGAAGGCACCGAGATCAGGTGGGATTTGGCCGCGACCACCGACGCAACCCACAAGGCCGCATCGACACAGCTGCTCGAAGCGATGTCGAGTGGAATGGTGCACCTGTTCGCTGCTCAATTCAACACGTGTGGTTCACTCGCGGACGAAGGAAACTGAGTCTGTACGCGTTCTCCGACTTCGGGCTGTGCTGCGGGAGCATCGCGGTCGCAGAATTCCGCTCCCTCGCGGAATCGGCCGGCGGCGCTGCATGAAGCTAGATGTGCTACATTGAAGCACATGTCGGAAGTTGGAATACGAGCTCTCAAACAGAACGCCTCGGCGGTGGTCGCGCAAGCCGCGTCAGGAGAGATGGTCACGATCACCGATCGCGGGCGTCCGGTCGCCCTGATGACTGCGATCCCGTCCTCGCGCTTGTGTGCATTGGTCGATGCGGGTCGGGCTCGAAGAGCTCACCGCAGGATTGCTGACGTACCGGTGCCCGAACCCGGACCGGATGTGTCTGCGGCGCTGGCAGAAATGCGAGACGCTGAGCGGTACTGAAGTGGCGTTCTACATTGATACCTCCGCACTGGTGAAGTTGGTGGTGGCCGAGTCCGAAACGGATGCTCTCCGGTCGTGGCTGACCGAACAAGACCGGGATCCGGTGGCGTGCGATCTTGTGCGAACGGAGCTGCTTCGGACGGTTCGTCGGGTTGCCCCCGATCGTCTCGTGCAAGCACGAACCGTGCTGGAAGCTGTCACGCTTGTCGAGGTCACAACCGCCGTCTTCGAAGAGGCCGGCCGTCTGGACCCATCGGTCTTGCGATCTCTTGATGCGATTCATGTTGCAGCTGCTCTCGATCTCGGAGACGATCTCGACGGCTTGCTCACCTATGACGAACGGCTTGTTGAAGCAGCTGAGTTGAACGGAATCGCGGTGGTCATTCCGGGCTGACGGCGGATGATTCGTATCGCCAGGATGAGGCAACTGCTCGATTTTGCCGAGTCGGGGAAGGGCTATGCTTGGCACAGTCTGCAAGAAGGTTGAATCATGTCAGAAGCCCCCTCACGCATCCTGATCATCGCCAACAAGACGCTCGGTGGTACCGAGATGCTCGACCGGATTGGTGAGCTCAACACACCTGCCGGATCCGCCTCCTTCTACCTTCTGGTTCCCGCCACCCCGGTCGGCGATTCCCCTTGGGAGGCTGGTGACTATCGGCGTCGAGCCGGCGTCGAGGAAGCCGGACGACGGCTCCAGCAGGGTTTGGGGGAGATCTCCGGCCTGGGTGCCGAGGTCGATGGCGAGGTCGGGGAAGCCGATCCGGTCGACGCGGTCAGAACTCTGTTCGACCGTGGCATGGGATTCGACCGGATCCTCTTGTCGACTTTCGCTGCCGGGCTCTCCCGCTGGCTACGTCTCGATGTACCTCATCGACTCAAGCGCACCACGGACCTCCCGACCGAACACATCGAAACCGAAGTAACCGTCAGCTAGGGCTTGTCAGACGGATTCCCAAGATTCCCGGAAGTGCCGCCCAGCCTCCCGCAGAGGGAGGAGAGCTGGACCTTGTTCGTCGGTCGTGGCGCCCCGCGGGATCAGCTTGGCGGAGCGAAGAACTCGAGGGCGATGCCGTCGGGATCCCGGAAGCTGAGTCCTGAACCGTAGTTGGCATCGACGATGTCGCTGTGGGCGATTCCGAGGTCGTCGAGTCGGCCTTCCCATTCCGTGAGTGCGGCGCGGTCGGCGCACCCGAAGCCGATGTGATCGAGTCCGACTCTGAACTCGCTGAAGGTGTCGTCGCTGTCCGTGGCGGGGTGTTCGTGGAGGGCGATCAGCGTGTTGCCGATCAAGAACACGGTGTGGTGGAAGCCGTCGTCGGTTGGTTCGTCGAGTATCGGTTCGGCGCCGATGAGGCTCTGGTACCAGGGTCGGCTCACGGCGATGTCCCTGACGGACAGGGCTACGTGACCGATCGATGGGAATTCACTCATGTTGTCTCCATTGATGTTGCTGATGAGGGAGAGGGTGTGGGTGCGAGCGTAGCGCCCGGTGGTCGAAGGTTCGTCGGATCCGGAGTCGGAGCGAGATGGTCGCGGCGACACACCGACCGGCGTCTGATCCCGGACCCGGGAGTCAACTGGACTCGATGAGGCCCACCGGGGTTCAGCTCGCGCGATCATTCACCCGGCATTTCGAGGACCGCGGCCACGGCGCGCTTCGGCGGCGAGTCGGGGGTTCTGTCACTCCGAGAAATCTGCGCCGGTCAACAACTCGTACTGCTCGGTGAGGCCCTCTGCGGCGCATTCAGCGAGACGGAAGGTCGAGAGGATCTCCGCTGCTTCTTCCTCGGCGAAGTCGATGTCCTCGGCACTCCAGCTGAAGGTCACGGTGGCCGATGCAGGCTGGCGATCGCCGCCGCCGGGAGTCATCGCGGGGACGTCACCGAAGACGACCCGGGTCTTGTACTCGCTCTGGTTGACGTTCTCGCTCTGAGTCTCGTCGAGATACCAGACGTCAACGGAATCACCGTCGATGTCAGCCGAGCCCGCCTCGTCGTAGGTGATCTCCTCTACGTCGTCACCGTCGTCGGTATAGGTCGTGATTTCGTAGTCCCAACTGGTCCATACCTCGGGGACATTGTCCCGGTTCACCACCTTGTCGACGGTCCACTGATCCTCGCTGATCTCCACCTCGACGTTGGCGTCTCCCACCTCGTACCTGTGGTCACCAGTGCCACCGGTAGCGCCACTTCCGCCATGTCCCGATCCGACCCGGTTCCACTCGGCCGGTACGTAATAGTTGAAGAACGGGGGTCCCTCAGGGTCGGGCTCGGCACACCTTGCAGGATCCTCCACCCATCCAGCGGGTGGATCGACCGTTCCGGTCAGGAAGAACTCCGGTGGCTCGGGTTGGCTGTTCGATCCACTCTGTTGATCGAGATCGTCGGTGTCGATTCCGAGGTCTTCAAGCTGCTCGTTGACTTCGTCCTGGACGTCCTGCTGTGCATCGTCGTCGCTGCCGCCGCAGCCAGCGAGGCCAACAGCTAGAAGCAGGGCGGTCGAGGTGGCAGCGAATCGTCGCATGGTGGAAGGGGCTCCTGGAAGATCGAGGGATGATGCAGTGGTGGAGCACCTTACCTTGAGCGCAGATCCTGCGGCGCCCGTTGAGGAATGTGTCTGGACCTGAGCGCACGCTGTTGATCACGGCTCAGATGGAAGCGGGCACGACTTCGGCCAGACCGACGCAGGCAAAGGCGTCGATCGCAGCTGTTCAGAGTGCTGCCAAGGGCTGTCGACGCGTGGAGTCGAGATACAAGATCGCCCCTCCGACCCGGTTGGTTCCGTGGTAGAGATTGGGACTTGATGGCTGATCATGACGGACCTGTGATGCCCACGGCCGCCGACATCACCGCATGGAGTCAGCATGCGCCGTGGCCCACCCACGACCAGGTCGAACAGGACCTGGTGTTGTCCCGGCTCATCATCGAGATCGCCAATGACGCGATGCTCGGTGATGAACTCGTACTTCGGGGCGGCGCAGGCCTTCACAAACTTGTCCTCCCCGACCCGCTGCGCTTCAGCGAAGGCCTCGACTACGTGCGCGTCAGCCATGGACCCATCGGCGGAATCCTCGACGCGATCCGCGAGATTGCCGGACGGCTTGGCCTGACTGCCAACACCGATGTCGGCACCTTTCCGA
>JAUXGW010000224.1 GCA_030621865.1 Actinomycetes bacterium | reverse complement strand
GCCACGAAAGCCTTCGGTGTGAACCTCGTGGAGGCCATCGGTTGGGAGATACGCGGCTCGGGTGTGGACACCCTCGCGGTCGTGGCGCCCACCATGGATACCCCGGCTTTCCGATCGAGCAATGCCGATCCTGGCTCCATGATGATCGAACCAACGGACCCTCGAACGGTTGTTGCCGACGCACTCGATGCCCTGGATGAGGGTGGTCGATGGCTCGCCGATGAAGGCCTCGAGTTCGCCGCCTCGATCGACCGGCGCGAGCGGGTCGACTTGATCAGCAGGGCAACGACAGGGATGTACCCGGACATCTACAAAGCCTGAGCGCAACCACTGAGCAAGAAAGGCCTCGGAGTTCTTTGAGGCCGAAGTCATCCCTGAACCTCTCCGGAAACGAAACCAGCGCAGGATCAGATCGTGGGTGTCATTGCGATCAGCTTCATTCGCTCGAGAGCACCCTCGCGGTGGACGTGACCCTTCTGATACTCAGGATCACCCACGAAGCCCATGAACGCTGAGCGGTTCGGATACGAAACCAGCATCACTGCATCCCAGTCGTCGGAATCCTCGTCTCCGATGATCACCGAGTCCGCTCGTCCCATCCAGACCATCCGGCCGCCATACTCACCGATCTTGGCCGTGGCCACTTCCGCGTAGCGCCCGTATGCATCCACACCAGTGCCACCCCCACCATCGGTGGCAGCCTTGCGGAACTTGAGCAGATTCAGCATCACCACCTCCCCCGTCAGCTCGGTGCTGTCATCAACAAGCTTATGCAACTGTTCATCAGTCGGGTTTATTGCCATCGGGTCCCCTCGGGTCTGGCCAGTCGGAGCCGGCTTGTCGAGCGTAACTTTGAGTGTCGGGTGGTGGGGCCGAAATCACGGCGCAGCCGGCTTCAGCTGGTTCCTCCGACCACCCCGACCAGGGTGTCACCGGGATTCGGGGCGTTGACGTTTGGCCGGAAGGTCACCCCCGCGTCCTGATCCACCGCGGCCAGCAGGAGGGTCCCCTTTGGCGCGGGGTTCGCGACGAGTTCAACTTTGCCCCCCGCTTCCAGTCGATCCCGGATGTCGTGACGACTCACCTGACCGGCGAACGGCTCCGCGCTCCACCGCTCGGGAAGGGCCGAGACTGCCTTTGAGGTCTCCGAGTTCGGCACACGCAGCACGTGACGGCGACCCATCAGTTCGATTATCCGTTCAACAACGAGCCCGGATATGACGTCGGAACCTGCCGAGACCACAACCTTGGCCAGCGGTGTTTCCCGCATTGCCTTGGTGACCACCTGCGCACCGCTTCTGACCGAAATGCTGGCGACGCCGCCCGACACAGGCTCTCCGGAGGGACCCACAGGAGCGCGGTCCTCACTGGTGATGAGCAGCATCGCTACCCCGGCCTCGGCCAGGCAGTTCCCGAAGGGAACCAGCCAGGGGTCGTCTCCCACCAGCCCCACACCCTTGGGGGCGGGACGCGCGACCTTCAGCAGAGCCGCCACCGGCTTGGCCGTGGTGCCGTAGATCAAGCCCGTCCCGATGATGACACCGAATACCACGGGCAACAGGAACTCCGTGTCGTAATTGGCTTTGGCGAGGGACTCGCTGAACTGTGCAGCCGTGGCAGCCGCCACGATCCCCCGGGGATCCATCCAGCCGATCATCGCCCGGTCCCGACCGGTCAATGGAGTACGCCACAGTGATACCGCGGCGGTGACGGGACGGACGACCAGCACGAGCACCAGCACGATCAGCAAAGTCGGCAGCGCGTACTCCCACAGGTCGGCAAGTTTCACGAGGGCACCGAGCGTAATGAACAGGATGCCGATGATGAGGACCTCGAGCGTGTCTCCAAAACCGGAAATGCGCCGAGTGCTCACGAGCCTCTGGTTGGCGGCCACAATTCCCATGGTGACGGTCGCGAACAGTCCCGCCTCGGACAGAATTACATCGGCAACGCCGAACGCAAGTGTTGCGAACATCAGCGCCACCGCAGCCTGCATGTTGTCGGTCAACAGAAAACGGGACATGACAAAAACGAGCAAGGCGGCAGCCACCACCCCCACCGTCACGCCGAGGGCAAGTCGTTCCAGCATCTGGAGGATCGGATGCACCCCACCCCGATCCGAAGCCACAATCAGGTTGAGAACGACCACACCCAGGGTCGCCCCAAGAGGGTCCAGAGTCGTTCCCTCCCACAAGAGCACGGTGCCCGTTGGTTCTGTCGGCCGCACGACGTTGAGCAGTGGACCAACGACAGTCGGGCCGGACACCACCAGAATCGCGCCCACCATCATGGCGAGTTCGTTGGGAACATCAAGGAACGCAACCGCCGCGAGCGCTCCCCCGATGAATGTGATCGCCAGCCCGATGGTCACCAGTCGAGCCACAGAGCTTCGAGCCTCGTCCGGGAGCTCCTTCAATCGCAGCTGCAGTCCACTCTGGAACAGAAGGAGGCTCAACAGCAGCGTGATCAGCGGGAACAGCAGATCCCCGAACATCTTCACGGGTTCAACCAGTCCGAGGACGTCGCCCGCCAACAGGCCCGCCGGCAGCAGGAGCAACAAGGAGGGGATACCGGACCTGCGCCCGATCCACTGCGCTCCGAGTCCGAACACGATGATCGTGACCAGTCCGATGGTGATTTCGTTCTCGCTCACGGCGCGCAGCTTCTCCTCATGGGTACGGCAGCGTCAGGTCGATCCACATCCGGGTCGATCGATGCCGCTTCAGGAAGTGACTCCCCCGACGATACCGAAACAACCGCGTGCCCTCGACAGGAATCGAACCTGTGGCCTACCGCTTAGGAGGCGGTCGCTCTATCCAACTGAGCTACGAGGGCGGGGCCGGCGGTCTTCGCGGAGCGAAACCCTCCGGAAGGTTGAGTTTAGATGCGCCGATTCAGTCCCGGCCGCCGCGCCCATCGGCCGCGATCCGGACAGAGGCGCGACGCTCGCCTCAGCGTTGGGGCACCATTGAGGTGATCTGCCAAGTCCCACTTTCTGTGTAGGTGATCTTGCCGATCGGAGAGTCAGAATCAATCGTCGTCGAACGTTCACCACGAAGCGGGAGACCGTTTTCCGTTGAGTACCACAAGTCGAGATCCTCCGGGCCGGTCTGCGCTCCGGTGACGTCATTGTGACTCCGAACGTGTATCGCTTCAACATCCTCCCCGTCGACTTCCACGGACTCGATGCCGATGACGGTGAGTGTCCCGGCTGACGTCGTCGACCCGGCCACCTGATCGTTGGTTCCCGTGCACGAACGATCGAAGACATCCGCGGGTTCGGCATCGAAAACCACGAAAGGGACGGGCGGTTCGCAGATGAACGTCGACAGGTTCTCGACCGTCGCCGCGCCGAAATCCCAACGCTGCCAGGTGTGTCCGCCGGTCTCCACCACCGAGTTCTCCTCCGGACAGAGATCCCAGTCCTGCCAGTGGGCGTCGTTGAAGTCGATCCGTACCGTCCAGCACCCATCTTGCCCGGTGGTGATCGACATCGGCATCGTGGACCCATCGGCTTGTTCGACAGGAGGTAGCGAAATCGCTTCGCGTCCCTCACCCTCCAGTTGATAGACGCCCGGCTCGGGTCCTTCGGTTGCGGTGTCGTCGCCGCCCGACGACCGAAAGTCCCCAACGGCTTCGTCCACCGACCTCGCCTCCGGCTCCTCGCGCGTGATGAACAGCACGACTACAACACCCACTCCCACCAGGATCAATACTCCCACCGCTGCCAGAGGCATCCACCAGTGGAACCTGCGGACACCGTGGCTCGTTGCAGGTTCGGCACCATCGCCCTGTCCGTCGGGTCCGGACGCCTCGTCCTCTGACTGCTGCATCGCCACAGTATGGCCCCCGAGACTCCACCGATCCTGCTGGATGTGGAAAGGCTGCTGGATGTGGAAAGGCCGTCAGTCGCTCCGGCGGGCGAACTCCACCCAGAGCGGATAATGATCCGAGATCACGTGACTCTTCTTCTTCTTGGTCAGGTCTGCGAGAACGTGGGGCACGAAATCGAAGGATCCGCCCTTGTGGGTGTACCGAAGCGACAG
>JAUXGW010000320.1 GCA_030621865.1 Actinomycetes bacterium | reverse complement strand
GGTGAACGTTGCCGGGTCGCTCCGCTGACTTCGACATCTCGCTGAGCGATTGTTCGAACGCAAGGGCGTCATCGACACAATCAGCAATCGCCTGTCCCAAGGCGTCCACCTGGACCTCGTTCAGCTTGGCGCTCATCGCAAACGGCGAGAGTTTCGCCCGGTGACAGATTTCGTTGGCCAGCATTCGGCCGAGGCCCGCAATGTGTCGTTGGTCTCGCAGGAAGCCATGGACGCGTTGGTTCTTGTCGACCAGCGCGTCGGCCAGTTCGCTGCGGGTGATCCGGTCGGCGTCGGGGCCGAGCTTGCTCAGCGGTTCGAGTTCGCCCGGATCCTCGTTGAACACCCACACACCTGCCTTGTGTTCCTTGCCGGCCTCGGTGAGGAGCAACGCCGGCAAGTCGCCTTCGAAGCGCCAGCGGGCAATGCCGTTGCGTGGTTTTGAGCTGAGCTTCTCATCGGGTTTCAGTCGGCCGCCCTGCATGAGGTGGATCACGAACCGGATCGGTCCGAAGGTGGCGATGAGGAACTTGCCTCTGCGGCTGAACCCGTCGAAAGCCAGACCCAGGGCATCGCGGGGATTCACCTCAGCCGTCTTGAGTGCAGTGAAGGTGATCGGGTCGAACCGTTGCAGCACCGCCCCGGCGTGTGACTCGGTGAGGCGCTCTGCATGCGCCTGGACTTCGGGAAGTTCAGGCACCGCGTCCACGCCCGGGTGGGTCGGCCTCGAAGATGCCGGACTGGATCATTGTCAGCCCTCTGGACTGGTGCGCTCTCGTGGCCGGGTGGCTCGTGGTTCGGTCGGCTGGTGTCCGTTCGGCCGGTGTTCGATCAGCCAGTGCCCGGCCCGCCGGTGTTCGATCAGCCAGTGCCCGGCCCGCCGGTGCTCTGTCGGCCAGTGTCCGTTCGGCCGGTGTTCGATCAGCCGTTGCCCGGCAAACCGGAGGGTGTCCTGGCCGGAATCCGAATCTAGAATTCGGTTTCACTGCGAAGGCCTGCGAGAGCGTCGCCGATTGAGGCCAGTTCGCGCGCCCGGTTGATCAACACCAGCACGTTGCCACCGAGTTTGAGTCGACCCTGCATGAACGCTGCCTGTGGCGAGATCTCGCCGCGGGTGATTTCTGCCGCGGTGTCGTAGTCGAGAGTCATGGTGGCATCGGGCTCGGAGGCGGCACCCGGACTCACGGACACAGTTCCGGATTCCGCGATCAGGGCGTACCTCACCTTGCCCCGAGGTGTGCCCGTCACCTCGTAACCAACCGCCAGTCTTTCGGTTGTACCCACAGTCATCCCGCCGAGGGCCTTGTCGGCCGCTTCCAACCACGATTCGCTCAGGTACTGCACGCCGAAAGGATACTTGTTTGGCACAATGGTCAGATGCCCGAGGTCAATCCCGCCGATGAAGCCCGCCACACGCCCGATCCTGAGATCCAGCTCTGGAACGAGTCCTACTACTTCGACTGGTTCACCGAGGACCTGTCGCTCGGCGGCTACGTACGGATCGGGTTGTATCCGAACCTGGGCAAGGTCTGGTATTGGGCTTGCCTCGTCGGGGAGGGTCGCCAACTCCTTACGGTGATCGATCACGATGTGCCGATGCCCAGCGAGGGTTCACTGGAGATCCGCCATGACGGCCTCTGGGCAGATCACACCGTGGAGGCTCCGCTCGAACACGTGTCTGTGAACCTCGAGGCATTCGCCCTCGCCCTGGACGATCCGGCCGACACATACGGCGACATGCGCGGCGAGCGGGTGCCTTTTGGGCTGGAGTTGGATTTCGTCACCGACCGCAATGCCTACATGTGGCCTCCGGTCACGCCACGTTATGAGATTCCGTGCTCGGTTCAGGGAGAGGTGATGGTCGGTGATGAGCGCATCAGCGTGAACGGTTGGGGCCAACGTGACCATTCCTGGGGATCTCCGCGTGACTGGTGGGCCAATGAATGGTGCTGGAGTGCCGGCAGGCTCGAGGACTCCACTCGCTTCCACACCCTCGCGGGAATCTTTCCTGGCGATGACTGGGGCGTTGCCTACGAGATGTCGGGTGAGGGTTCTGAAATGTCGGACTATGACGAAGTGCGGCTGGAGACAATTGAAGGTCGCGAGCGCCTGCCCGATTCGTCACGGATTGGATTCGCGGATCTCGACCTGAAGGTGACCCCACTGGCCTTCTCGCCGGTGGGATTGGTCCATCCCGACGACGGGCGTCTGGCTCGATTCCCCAGGGCGTTGGCCCGTTTCGACGCCGCTGACGGCCGCACCGGTGGAGGATGGATCGAGTGGAATCAGCCTCCGCCCGAATAACGCGACGACGGCGGGCATCACAGAAGCGGTGGGGGCGTCAGCTTGGCGGGGCGCAGCTTCATGCGAAGGGGCAGGCAGCGTGTCGATAGCATGTTGGACGTGAACTCCAGCGATATCCGGAGATCAGCCACCGTTGTGCCTTCTGCCACCGTTGTGCATTCCGCCAAGGTGCCTGTTCTGGGGCGCTCGCTGGTCGGGCGAGAGGCC
>JAUXGW010000335.1 GCA_030621865.1 Actinomycetes bacterium | reverse complement strand
ACTGCCTGCAGTCACCTCGGTCGCCCCAAGGGAGAACCGGACCCGCAGTTCTCCATGGAACCCGTGAGGACCCGGCTGGCCGAACTGGCGCCAGGGGTGAAGCTGCTCGACAATCTGCGCTTCAATCCTGGTGAGACCGCGAACGATCCGGCCTTTGTGGCCGAGCTCGTGGCCGGTCACGACATGTATGTCAACGATGCGTTCGGAGCATCACATCGCGCTCACGCTTCGATTGTCGGTCCGCCCCAGAGCATTCCCTCGGCCGCCGGGCGACTGCTGGCCACAGAAGTCGAAGTCCTGCTCGGAGTGCGCGAGAACCCACAGCGACCGTTCGTGGCCATCGTCGGTGGTGCGAAGGTCAGCGACAAGCTTGGCGTGATCCGGGCACTCATGGAGATAGCAGATCAGGTCATCATCGGTGGCGGCATGTGCTTCACCTTCTTCAAGGCCATGGGTCACCCGATCGGCAACTCATTGTGTGAGGACGATCAGGTGGAGACCTGCGCTGCGCTTCTCGACGAGTTCGGTGAACGACTGCATCTGCCGGAGGACGTCGTGGGACTCGGACCTGGCGGTGTCATCGGGGATCCTGAGGCTGGGGGAGAGGTTCGTGGCTTCGGTCGCTCGCTCCCCGACGGCTGGGTGGGACTCGACATCGGACCGGGCTCGGCGGCCGCATTCACGGATCTGATTCTGGCGGCCCGGACGATTCTCTGGAACGGACCGATGGGCGTCTTCGAGGATCCAAGGTTTGAAGCGGGCACGAAGGTTGTGGCGGAGGCAGTGGCCGAATCCCGGGGATTCTCCGTGATCGGTGGCGGAGACTCCGCTGCCGCGGTCGCACAATTCGGTCTCGTTGATGAGATGGACCACATTTCGACGGGTGGCGGTGCCTCCCTCGAGTTGATCGAACAGGGCGATCTGCCGGGTCTCGATGCGCTCCGATCAGCTCCCAATGCCGAGTAGTCCCCGAACACCCGATACTCCCCGTTCACCGCAAAGCACGATTTGTGCATTCACCCCCAGGATTCGATAGGACATTGACATGACCGAAACCCGCAAGCCGATCATCAGCGGCAATTGGAAGATGCATCACAACCACTTCGAGGCGATTCAGACCGTGCAGAAGCTGCACTATCGCCTCGAGAACGACGACTTCGACCTGGTCGATGTGTCGGTGCATCCACCGTTCACCGACATTCGTTCGGTGCAGACCGTGATCGAAGCCGACAGGATGAAGATCGAGCTCGGGGCCCAGAACTGCTTCTTCGAAGAGAAGGGCCCGTTCACCGGCGAAGTCTCTCCGACCATGCTGGCGAAACTGGACGTGAAGCTGGTCATCATCGGACATTCCGAACGACGTCAGTTCTTCGGTGACACCGACGAATGGGTCAACAAGAAGCTCAAGGCCGTTCTGGGCAACGGAATGATCCCGATCCTCTGCTGTGGTGAGACCCTTGAAGAACGTGAGGCCGGTCAGGCCGAGTCCAAGGTGGACTCACAGATTCGCTCCGGCCTCGATGGCCTGATCCCGGATCACGTTTCCGACATGGTGATCGCCTATGAGCCGATCTGGGCGATCGGAACCGGCAAGACCGCCACCTCCGGTGACGCGCAGATGATGTGTGCCAAGGTGCGTTCCGTGGTCGCCGACGTGTACGGAAACGACGTGGCCCAGAGTGTCCGCATCCAGTACGGCGGCTCCGTGAAGCCCGGAAACATCGTGGAACTGATGAATCAGGCCGACATCGACGGTGCGCTCGTCGGTGGTGCCTCCCTGGACGCCGATGAGTTCGCGGCGATTGTTCAGTTCAACCAGCACTGAAGTCAACAGACGCTGAAGTCCTGCGGGAGTGATGACACCCGCCGAGGAGGCGGCTCGGGTTCCAGATTCGGTAGCCCGATCGTCTATCGTTGTCCGCCGTGGACATGATCACACTCGTTCTCTGGATCTTGCAGATGGGACTGGGCCTCGGGCTCATCTTCCTGGTGCTGGTTCACTCCGGCAAGGGCGGTGGCCTGTCGGACATGTTCGGTGGTGGACTCGGCGCCTCAGCGGCCGGTTCCACGGTGATGGAGAAGAACCTCGATCGCATCACAGTGGTGATTGCGCTTCTGTTCGTGTTCAACACGCTGATCATGGCTTTGGTACTCGATACCTGAGATCGCCGTGAGTCAGTCAGGTCCTGCCCTCCCAACCAGCGGCCGGATCTTCGTCTACGACGGTCACTGTGACTTCTGCACTTCTTCGGCAGCGCGGCTGCGAAAACTGCTGCCTGCTCACGTGGCGGTGGAGCCCTCGCAGGAACACGATAACGAAGACCTGGGCCTGAGCTTGGATGATGTGGCTAGAGC
>JAUXGW010000203.1 GCA_030621865.1 Actinomycetes bacterium | reverse complement strand
TCACACAAGAAACTCTCGTAAGGAAACAGGAGCAAGAATATGCCAAAAGCTGTCGGAATCGATCTTGGAACCACGAACTCCGTGGTCGCAGGACTTGAGGCCTCCGAACCGGTGGTGATACCCAATGCCGAAGGTGATCGCACCACTCCGTCGGTAGTGGCCTTCAAAGACGGTGAAGTTCTGGTCGGCGAAGTCGCCAAACGCCAGGCAGTGACCAACGCGGACAGGACCATTTCATCGGTCAAGCGCCACATGGGCACCGACTGGTCCACCGAAATTGACGGCAAGGTCTACACAGCTCAGGAGATCTCGGCCAGGATTCTCCAGAAGCTGAAGCGAGACGCCGAGGCCTATCTGGGTGACACGGTCAATCAAGCGGTGATCACCGTGCCCGCCTACTTCGACGACGCGCAGCGCACTGCCACCAAGGAGGCAGGCCAGATAGCGGGTCTGGAAGTACTTCGAATCATCAACGAGCCCACTGCTGCGGCACTTGCCTACGGCATGGACTCCGAGGAAGACGAGCAGACCATCCTCGTATTCGACCTCGGTGGCGGCACCTTCGATGTGTCGGTCCTCGACATCGGTGACGGAGTGTTCGAGGTGAAGTCGACTCATGGCGACACGAGCCTGGGCGGAGACGACTGGGACGAGCGTGTGATCCAGTGGCTCGTGGACTCCTTCAAGGGCGACCACGGTGTGGATCTGTCCACCGACAAGATGGCGATGCAGCGTCTCAAGGAAGGTGCTGAGAAAGCCAAGATCGAGCTGAGCCAGGTCGCCCAGACGCAGATCAACCTTCCATTCATCACAGCGACCGACGCCGGTCCACTTCATCTCGACTACACGCTGAGTCGGGCGAAGTTCCAGGAGATGACCGAGGATCTCCTCAACCGGTGCAAGTCGCCGTTCGAGCAGGCCATCGAAGACGCCGGGGTAACCAAGGACCAGATCGACCACGTGATCATGGTCGGCGGTTCGACACGTATGCCTGCCGTGCAGGAACTCGTTCATGGCCTCACCGGCCGTGATCCGCACAAGGGCGTGAACCCGGACGAGGTTGTCGCCATGGGCGCGGCCATTCAGGCCGGTGTCCTCAAGGGCGATGTGAAGGATGTCCTCCTTCTCGACGTCACGCCCCTCTCCCTCGGAATCGAGACCAAGGGCGGAGTGATGACCAAGCTCATCGACCGCAACACCACGATCCCGAGTCGCAAGACCGAGACCTTCACCACAGCAGTCGACAGTCAGCCGTCAGTGGAGATCCACGTGATTCAGGGTGAGCGCGAGATGGCCGACTACAACAAGACACTGGGCAAGTTCCAGTTGGTTGATCTGCCGCCGGCCCCTCGCGGAGTGCCACAGATCGAGGTCACCTTCGACATCGACGCCAACGGCATCGTGAATGTGTCGGCAAAGGACACGGCCACCAACAAGGAGCAATCGATCACGATCACCGGGCAGTCGTCTCTGTCGAAGGATCAGATCGATCAGATGGTCACCGACGCCGAGTCCCACGCTGATGAGGACCGTCGACGCAAGGATGAAGCCGACGCAAGGAACACAGCGGACACGCTCGTGTACCAGACCGACAAGCTGATCACGGATCAGGGCGAGCAGTTGCCCGCCGATGAGCGGTCAAAGGTTGAAGGCAGTCTGAGTGATCTCAAGGAAGCCCTTTCGGGATCCGACGTGGAGGACATCAAGGCCAAGACGGAGACCCTGAGCACGGCAAGCCAGGCAGTGTCGCAGCTTCTGTACGAGGCGGCCGCGGCCGACTCTGCCGCCGCCGCCGGTCCCTCCGCTGAACCGGGTGGCGAAGATGCCGACGTGGAAGACGCCGAGGTCGTTGATGCCGAGGTCGTCGAAGATGACGAGGGTGAGCAGTGACCCTGCCCGGAGATCCATCGAATCCCGCAGACTCCTCCGCCGGTTCCCCGGCGGAAGAGTCGGGCGGACAGTCGCAAGGTCTCAGCGACGAAGACCATGCCAGACAATCACTCGATGCCGAAGCAGTCGAGATCGAAGACGATCTCGAGAATCTGGAATCCGTGATCGAAGCCGATCAGCTTTCCGATGCGGATGACTTGGAGGTTCGCACCCAACTGGCCGAGTTCCAGGCTGAAAGAGATGATTACCTCAATCAGTTGCAACGAGTTCAGGCTGAGTTCCAGAACTACAAGCGGCGGGTTGATTCGCAACGACAGGACCAGCGCGAGCAGGCTGCGGCGGATCTGGTGTCGGAACTGCTTCCGGTCCTGGATGCCTGTGATGCGGCCATCGGTCAGGGTCATCTCGACGTTGAGCCCGTTCGCGCTCAGCTTGTGCAGACGCTCGAACGAAAAGGTTTGAGCCAGTTGTCCGAGTCGGGTGGTGAGTTCGACCCGAACATCCACGAGGCCGTGATGCACGAGGAAGGTGACGGTGAGCCAACTGTCGCGGAGGTCATGCGAACTGGCTACCTGTGGAATGGTCGAGTCGTACGCGCCGCGATGGTCAAGGTGCGGGGTTGATGCGCGGAGGCGCTCATGAGTGACGTTCAGCGCGACTGGTTCGAAAAGGACTACTACAAGGTCCTGGGTGTGGCAGAAACGGCTACCCCGAAAGAAATCACCAGCGCATACAGAAAACTTGCACGGAAGCTGCATCCGGACGCCAACCCCGGTGACGATGCTGCCGAGGAGAGGTTCAAAGGGGTCAGTGCCGCCTATGAAGTGGTCGGCGACCCCGAGAAGAGGACCAGCTACGACGAGGTCCGCAAGATGGGTCCCATGGCGGGTGGTTACGGAGGATTCTCCGGAGGTGGCGCGCCGGGTGGCGCACCCGGCGGTGCCCGGGACATGGGCGACTTCGGAGACCTATTCGGGAACCTGTTCGGCCGCGGTCAACCCGGTCAGGCAGCCGCCCGGGGTCCCAGGCGCGGAGCGGACCTGGAGGCGGGTGTCACCCTCGACTTCCAGTCGGCTGTACACGGCGCCACAGTGACAATCCAGACCTCATCGGATGTGAAGTGCCCCGACTGTTCCGGCAGCGGAGCCGCTCCCGGCACCGCGCCCCGAATCTGTCCGGATTGTGGTGGCAGCGGCGCGGTCATCGACGAACAAGGTCCCTTCTCGTTCAGCCGACCATGCATGCTCTGTGGCGGTAGCGGTCATGTGATCGACGATCCCTGCCCGACGTGTCATGGCGAGGGAGTCGTTCACAGGCCTCGTACGATCAAGGCGAAGATCCCCGCGGGGGTTCGTGACGGTCAGCGGGTTCGAGTGAAGGGGCGCGGTGCTGCCGGAGCCAACGGTGGTCCCGACGGTGACCTCTTCGTGGTGGTCAAGGTGACTCCTGACCCGGTTTTTGGCAGATCCGGAGACAACCTCACGATCACCGTTCCCGTAACGGTTTCCGAAGCTGCGCTCGGTGCCAACATCGCCGTGCCACTTCTCGACGGCGACTCAGTGACGATCGTGGTGCCCGAAGGATCTGAAAGTGGTCGGAAAATGAAGGTACGCGGACGAGGAGTGAAGACGAAGAAACGAGTGGGCGATCTCGTGGTGACGATCGTGATTGACGTTCCCAAGAACCTGACCGATGAACAGCGAGCGGCTCTGGAGGCTTATGGAGCAGCCACGCCGTCTCCGCGCAAGGGCGAAACGGCAACGGTGTGATGCTGCGGCTGATCCCTGAACGAAGCCCGGCGACGTCGCCAGGAGGTGTCTGGCATGCCTGAGTTCCACCAGTCTGTCTACGTGATTTCGGTGGCGGCCGAACTCGCCGGGGTGCACCCACAAACCCTGCGCATCTATGAACGGAAGGGTCTGGTGGAACCTGAACGCACGCAGGGCGGAAGCCGCAGGTACAGCGACGCCGACATTGCACTCCTCCAGAGAATCCAGGATCTGACCAACCAGGGGCTGAACCTGGCAGGAGTCAAACGTGTTCTCGCTTTGGAAGCGCGTGTGAAGCGACTGGAATCCGAGCTGGACGAGTTGGAGGTCAGCGCGGCCGAGGCTGTGCAGGACGTCCATCATCAGTATCGCCGCGACCTGGTCCCGGTGAAACAAGCGGTAGTCCTGTACGGCAACCGAAGGAAGTAACCGTGTTTGCATCCGGTGCGGCTTCGTGGCACCGGCCGCTTGTGATGTTGGCCACCGGGGTCCTCTCCGCAGTCCTCACCCTCACCGCGATATTCGCCCTCACCTCGCCCCGGGTTGCGTCCTTGCCTGCGGCAGAGTCGGTTCCCTCACGGGCCGACGGCCGCGCACAGCCCGAGAATCCCGCACAACTCGAGAACCTGTCCGGATTGC
>JAUXGW010000381.1 GCA_030621865.1 Actinomycetes bacterium | reverse complement strand
GCCGGTGCCGAGAGCGGGCTTCTGGACTCGATGGCCGACCTGGCGCGATCAGTTCCTTCATGGGGCCTCGGAATCGCACGGTTCCTGTATTCACTCTCATTCATCTATCTGATCGTGTTGGTCGCCGGAATCGCCTGGAGGGGTAGGCGTTCGCTCGACATCCTGAGGGACATCGCACTCGCGGTCGCCGTGGCGGCAGTCGTGGCGACGGTTGCAACCCGCATCGACACCGACGCCTGGCCGGCGGTGATACCCGAATTGACCAACGCCGACATCGATCCTGCGTTCCCGGTCTTCCGGGTGGCTCTCGTGACTGCAATCGCGGTGGTCACCACCCCGCATCTCACCCGACCAGTCCGTCGCGCCAATGGTCTGATCGTCGCGGCCGTGTCACTGGCAAGCCTGACCTTGGCGTACGGCTCGGTTGGTCAGGTCATCGGCGGGATTGGCGTGGGTTTGGCGGCCGGTTCAGCGGTGCTGCTCCTCTTCGGTTCTCCCGCCGGTCATCCAGATCCGGACGTGATCCGCGACGCCGTGCGAGAGCTCGGCATGCAGGTCGACGGGCTCACCGTTCGAGACGACGACTCATGGGGTGCCCGGTATCTCGACGGCACGCTGTCCGATGGCACCGCAGTGGAGGTCAAGGCGCTGGGCAGAGACGCAGCCGGGGCCGCCGCCACCTCCCGATTCTGGCGAACCCTGTGGTACCGGGGTGGCTCCGGGCCGGGTGAGCACAGCCGCATCGGGTCCCTGGAGCACGAAGCAATGGTCAACATGTTTGCGACCCGCACCGGCATATCCACTGCCGGGATCAGGGCGATCGGCACCGCTGGCGACGACATGGCGATCATTGTTTCTGATCGTCCGGGCCGGCCGCTGGGCGATGTCGAGACCGAGGAGCTGACCGACGACCTGATCGACTCGTTGTGGCAGGAGATCAACCTGATGGCGACGAAGTCAATCGTGCACGGCCGAATCAGCGAAGAATCGGTGTTGGTGGTTGGCGAGTCCGTGGCCTTCGCCGACTTCTCGGCGGGCAGTGTGATTCCCGAGGCGGCGACCGACGGAGGCACGGCCCGAGACGTGGCGAACGCCCTGATGATGCTTGCAAACAGGGTCGGTGTGGAACGTGCTGTTTCGTCGGCAAATTCAGCTCTTCGGAGAGAGTTGCTTGCCGAAGCCATGCCCTACGTCCAGCTTCCCGCCATGAACAAAACGGTTCGTTCATGGAGCACGAAGCCCAAGGACACAGTGAAGGCCATCGGGACCGAACTCGCGATCACCCTCGACGTGGAGTCCCCTCCGCCGGCCCAGATCCGGCGGGTCCGTCTGCGAACGATCTTGATGCTGTTGCTGGTGCTGGTGGCAGCCAACGCACTGATGGGCATGCTCGGCGGCATCGACTTCGCAGCGGTGGCGGAGAACCTCCAGGACGCCAACTGGGCCTGGATCATCATCGGCTTCGTTGTGGGATCCTTCGTTTTCTTCCCCGAGGCCACCGGGATGCTCTATGCCGTCGGACATCCCCTGCCACTTCGGCCTCTTGTGATTCTGCAGGTTTCCGTGAAGTTCATCGGCCTGGCGGTCCCCAGCGCGGCGGGAAGAATTGCCATGAACGCCGCCTTCCTGCGCAAGTACGGTGTGTCTCCGACCATCGCGACCACTCAAGGTGCGGTGGACGGCATCGGCGGATTCGTCGTTGAAGCAGGAATACTCCTTCTCGCGATCCTGTCGGACAACTTCGAACTGGACCTTGAACTCGGTGGAGTGGCCTGGAACGCGATCCTCGCAGT
>JAUXGW010000146.1 GCA_030621865.1 Actinomycetes bacterium | reverse complement strand
AACCGCACGTCACGATCGAAAGATGACAAGCAGCAAAGCCAGAAATCTGCCAACTGGCACCGCCCGGGCCAATATCCCTGGCGTCAATTGGGCGTTTGTGCGTGACCTTGTTCGCGGTGCCGGTCACGCTACGATGGGCATCGTGACGATGGACGAGAACATGCCCAGGGCTGATGTTGGCATGGTTACCTCTTCAATAGCCGATCTGGTCTCAGTGATGGGTCACGCCGATTTGTTGCCTGTGCCGAAATCAGTGTTGCCGCGGCCGATCGTGGGTGACTCCGTTGTCGTTGGACCGGCAGGAGATCGAGTTGCCGAAGTTGTGCCACGGCGCAACGTCCTGCGTCGTGCTGATCCAGCCGGGGGCGAACAATTGCTGGCTGCAAATGTGGATTTGGTGGTGATCGTCTGTGGCTTCGACCGGCAGCTCAAAGCAGGCCGCGTACAACGAGGTGCCGCTTTGGCCTGGGACTGTGAAGCGACACCAATTCTGGTGTTGTCGAAAGCTGATCTGAGTTCTGATCCTGTCGCAGTAGAAAGCCAAGCGCTGACTGACAATCCTGGCGTTGAGGTCTTCGTCATTTCGGTAGCGGCTGACACCGGGCTCGACGCTTTGCGGCAACGCCTCGCGTCCCAGACCGCAGTATTGCTGGGGGAATCAGGTTCGGGGAAGTCAACGCTGACAAACACACTGTTGGGGTGCGCAGCAGCAGAGGTCGCCCCGGTCCGATCCGGGGATCACAAGGGCAGACACACCACGACAGAACGCCAACTGTTCGATCTACCATCAGGCGGGCGCCTGATCGACACGCCCGGGATTCGTGCTGTTGGGCTGCCCGCTGACATGTCGCTGACGGATCAGCAGTTCGCCGACATCCTCGCGATCTCCGGAGATTGCCGTTTCCGAGACTGTACCCACACCAGGGAGCCACAATGCGCTGTCCTGGGCGCAGTTGCCGACGGAACCCTGGCGAAAGTGCGACTAGAGCTGTGGCTGCAGCTCACGACGGAGCTTGCATCGGCCGAGCGAAGAACGAACGTGCACGCTCAACGGCAGTTTGAAAGAAGACGCACGAAAGAGATCTATAAACCCACTATGGAGATGAAAGACCGCGAGCGGCTGTAGCGCGGGCCTACGCGAGGGCTATCGACGAGTGCGCCCCGAGTGAGTTTGAACCAAGCGCACTGCTCGCGGCGAATTGGTGGCTACCCTCAGACTGCCCGTCGACAAACGGTCCCTAGACGACAGACAGAGCCGAAACTACGTCTCAATCCAGTAGCGCCAGATTCTGTGGGTAACGACCGTTACACACAGCTACTCTTCACCTGGCGTCAGAGATAGGACCTCCGGGCCATGAAGCAATGCTGGATTCTGGACCAGACGCTGCCCAGTCGCTCGGCGCTTCAGCTGCTGACCCAGTTTCGGAGCAAGCTCGTTCGAGCTGTGTCCTGGATGAGAATCTGCCTCCCACGGTTTCTCCCACTCTCCCCCAAGGGCTGGTTGCTCCGATCACACCCCACGGGCCCTTGGGTTCGCAGTGAAGCGAGGCCTGGCTCACCGGTTGACATAGCCCGGCCCTGGCTGGAAGCAGTTCTGCACACACGTGTCCTCGCGTGAAGCAGTCGTTCCGTGCCGACCCCGGCACCATCGCCCAAGAGTCAGCGTTGCCCGTCGCATCCCCAGGTTCAACCAGACTGAGCATTCCTCGCACTTCCTGAAATGATTACAAGAATCCCGGTCACCCTTCAGTTGACTCCCCGGGGTGCAATACGAGGGAAATCTCCTCGTAGGGAGGGCGAATCACTCCGCAAAGCTGAGCGGGAACTCAATGGTTGTCGCACAATAGAAGCGTGCCCTGCTCGTACGATCAGGGCAGGGTGGAGTCAATGGAGACGCAGAGCGGACTGCCGGTTGGTGTCGCGGCGTTCATCGGCCGCGAGAGTGAACGCGCCAAGATGGCCGACCTGGTCGCGGATGCTCGGGTGGTGACGCTCACCGGTTCCGGCGGCTGCGGCAAGACGCGGCTGGCGATGGAGGTCCTCGGGGACGTGGCCTCCCGGTTCCGCGATGGGGCTCGTTGGGTGGATCTGCAAGGCGTGAGCGAGCCCGCCATGGTCGCTGCCGCCCTCGGTGCTGCCGTGGCCGTCTACGAGCGACCCGGACAGGCGCTGACCGATACGCTCGCCGAGCAGATCCATGCGTGGCATCTGCTGGTCGTTCTCGACAACTGCGAGCACCTCGTGGAGGCGTGCGCGGAGCTGGTCGCTAGGTTGTCGTCGGCGTGTCCGCAGCTGCACGTGCTGGCCACCAGCCGGGTGCCGCTGGGCGTCGAGGGTGAGGCGACGTTCGATGTCTCCCCGCTGCCGGTGCCCGGCCCCGGTGCCGGGTCCGCCAGCATGGTCGTCGTCGCGGATTCGGCGCGGTTGTTCGAGGTGCGGGCCCGGCAGGTGGCTGCGGACTTCCGGATCGGTGACGACAACTCTTCGGCGGTGGCGGATATCTGCCGGCGTCTGGATGGCATCCCGTTGGCGATCGAGCTGGCGGCGGCGCGGGTGCGGGTGCTGGCGCCGGGCCAGATCGCGGCCGGGTTGTCGGACCGGTTCGGGTTGTTGACCGGTGGGTTGCGGGGGGCACCGGCACGTCAGCGAACGCTGGAGGCATCGCTGGACTGGAGCTACGAACTGCTCGACGACGTGCAGCGGTTGGCGTTGTCGAGGCTGTCGGTGTTTGCCGGGTCGTTCGAGCTGGATGCGGCCGAGGCGGTTGTGGGCGGGGAGGGGATCGATGGCGGCGAGGGGCTCGACCTGGTCGCGGGGCTGGTCGAGCAGTCGTTGTTGCAGGTCGTCGAGCGTGAGGGCAGGGCCCGCTACCGGCTGTTGGAGACGATCCGGGTGTATGCCCGGCAGCGACTGTCCGAGCTGGACGAGCCCGATCGGGTGCGCGGTCGCCATCTAGACTTCCAGGTCGGGTTGGCCCGGCAGGCGCACGCAGGTCTCACCAGTGCGCAACCCGAGCCCTGGATGGCGCGACTGACGGCCGATCTGGACGATCTGCGAGCCGCGATGGACTGGGCGGCCGAGTCCGGCAACGTTGCGGCGCTGGTGGACCTCACCGAGCCTATCGACAGGTTCTGGTTCGATCGCGGGTCTGGGGATGTGTACCGCCGGCTGCACCACGCGGCCAGACGCCCGGGTGTAGGTGACGATGAGCGAGTGCGTGGGCTGGTCACCGCGTCGCTGCTGGCCCTCACAGGTGGCGAGCTGGCCAACGCGCATCGGTCGTCGAGCCTCGCGGTCGATGCGGCACGCGCTGCTGAAGTGGGCGGGGCGCTGGCACTGGGTCTGGCTGTCCGGGCGCAGGCGGGGGCTGTGACGGGGCTGTCGACCAGGGAGCAGGTGGACGCCGACGTGGCCGAAGCGATCCAGCGCGCCGAGCAGTCCTGTGATGCGGTGACCCTCGCCCGCGTGCTGGCGATGGCCGGATGGACGTGGCTGCGCAGCAGCACGATCGATGCCGGGTGCCGCCTGCTCGAGCAGGCGATCGAGGTCTGCGAAGCCGCCGAGTTCCCCTTCCATCTGCCCGCCGCCCACGCGATCCTCGGGCTGTGGCCGGTGTGGTCCGGACAGCTCGACCGGACACGTCGTCACGCTCGGCGTGGCTGCGAATTCGCCGATCAGGTCGGACGTCCCGGCTGGAGGGCGGTCGGGTTGGCCGGCCTCGGCGCCGCCGACATCCTGCAGGGCGATCACGACAGAGCGCGAGACCGGTTGTCCGAGGCAGAGGCGGTCCTGCAAGGACCTGGTCTGGAGAGGGGTCCCTACGGGAACGAGTTCGTCCGTCCCTGGCTGGCGTTGTCCGCCTACGCATCTGACGACCTGACTGCTGCTCGCGCCACAGCTGCGGAGAACGTGCGGATCGGCCGCGGTCGCGGCAGTCGTTGGGACGAGTCCCTTGGCCAGTGGCTGCTGGGCATGGTCGCGCTCGGCCAGAACAACATCGACGACGCGCGAGCACACCTGGAGGCCAGCCGGGCACTGTCGAGCGCACCACGGTTCCCGTTCCCACTGGGTAGGTCGCTTCTGGGTCTCGCGGAACTGGCCAGGGAGGGCGAAGACCTCCATCAGGCGTGGGAGTTGGCGCACGACGGCCTGGAGATCCTGGACGAGTACGGCGACCGGATCGGGACGGCTGCGGCACTGGAGGCGATCGCCGACCTGGCCGCAGTATTGGGCGATCCCGAGCGGTCGCTGCGCCTGCTCGCCGCATCGGAGCGGTTCCACACCGAGGTGGGCATCGCTCGCGTCCCATCGGAGGCCGACCGCTTCGGTCGTGTCCGCAACACTGCACAAGCCGCGCTGGAGCCCACCGACGCGACCGGGTGCTGGGACGCGGGTGGCGAACTGTCACTGGCCGACGCCGTGTCTTATGCCCGCCGCGGACGGGGCGAGCGGCAACGCCCGCAGTTCGGCTGGGCCTCACTGACTCCCGTCGAACGTGACGTCGTACGTCTGGTCGCCGAGGGCCACACCAATGCCGCGATCGGGCAACGGCTCTTCATCTCGGTGAACACCGTCAAGAAGCATCTGTCCCATGTGTACACCAAGGTGGAGGTCGACGGGCGCGCCGATCTCGCGGCGGAGGTGGTCCGCCGTGACGTGTAGTACCCGGCTTCAGCGCGGAAACGTACCCGATCGGGTGACGTTCTCCGACGTTGCCGGTGGCATCGTCGGATGTATCACCACACATGCCGCAGGAGGCACCCCATGAGCAACCAGCGCACGCACTACGTGACCACCTCCGACGGCGTCACCATCGGTGGGACCGTCCACGGCCAGGGACCACCGCTTGTGTTCCTGCAGGGGTCCGTCGGCGACGGCGACCTCGACTGGCACGCAGTGGTGGGACACCTGACCGACCGGTACACCTGCTATCTGCCGAGTCTGCGCGGCCGCGCCCTCAGCAGCGACCACACCGACCTCAGAACCAGTCGGCTCATCGAGGATTGCGCCGCGTACGTCGACAGCGTCGGGGAGCCCGTTGGGCTGGTGGGCTGGTCCGGCGGCGGCTACTTCGCGGTCGGCGTAGCACAGATGCGGCCCGACGCGGTGGCCGCAGTGGCCCCGTTCGAGCCAGGGATCCTGACGCTGATCGACGAGGCGGAGAAGGCAGTCGTCGGCTCTGCCCTCACCCGCACCGCCGAACTGGCAGCTGCAGGCGACTTGCCGGCGGCGGTTCGCGCGTTCCTCGCCTGGCCCTTCAACGACCAAGAGATCGCCGCGCTCGAGGACGCGGGCTACACCGAGGCCGCCGCCCGCTACGTCCCGACTCTTCTCAACATGCTCCAGCAGGCGATGGCGGAGGGACACTCCGCCGTCGAGGATCCGGCGGCGCTCGGCGCCATCGATGCTCCGATGCTGGTGCTACAGGGAGCGGACACCAAGCCCTTCTTCACCACCTGCGCGCGGTACGCGGCCGACCACGTCCCCAACGCACAAATCCACGAGATCCCCGGAGCCGGGCACGCCGCCCCCCTGACCCATCCCGAGGCGCTCGCTGGAGCACTCGCCGAGTTCTTCTCGCCAGCGCAGCAGCCAGCCTGAACCGCCGGCCGACAACAGCATGGGGGTTGGAAGAAGTGAACAGGATCAAGCGCTAGTGTCGATTCTGAGCGTAGAAATCGACAGATGCCTCGTATGCTCGCAGTCTTGCAAATCGCGATCTCCTCTCGGATTTGACCCTGAACTCCCGGACGACAGGCTCCGGCACCTACACGAAGAAGAGACGTTTGAGACCGCAATTGAGCGTGAATCGGGCCTAGCTCAAGCTCTCATCGAGTGAGTTGATGCCGTCGCCCTGCACTCACCCTACGAGCAAGATCATCTTTACCGCTGAATCCTGCGCGGTTCTTTCCCGGCCCCCAAGATCATCTATAGCGCCAACGGCTGCGCGGATCTTCCCCGAGCCCCAAATCTTAGATTGCGTCTCATTTTCGGGCCCGAGTTCGCGAGTGCCGACTTCGCCAGGAGTCAGCACTACTCCACCCATAACCAGGCGTCCTTGCGAGGGGATGACCCCACTCAAGAGGTCACAATATCAGCGTAGTGCGCCCACCTGCGCTAACTAAGCACTCGGAGCGTCCGTTGGTGACAGTTTCCGTAATGAACCCCCCGGTAGGTGGGACCGGCCCCTTGAACGAGTATGGCGCTGCGAGTCGAACCTT
>JAUXGW010000300.1 GCA_030621865.1 Actinomycetes bacterium | reverse complement strand
CATCTCCGCCGATCGTGAATAGGAGACGTACAGAAGAGACGTAGGGAAGACACGAATTCTCGATACGAGCCGCCTTCCGAGGAGTGAGAGCAATGCCAAAATCAATGATGCGAATGTTCACGATTGTGACCCGGTTCAAGGGTCGGCTGGTCGCGTCCCAACTGCTGCTACTGGTTTCGGCGCTGGCCACCGTTGCGTTCGCCACCCTCACTCAGGCACTCATCGACGATGGCGTCCGAGCCGGCGACCAGGAAGCGATATTGACCATCGGATTCTGGATGGTCGTCCTTGCTGTGATCGCGGGTCTGACCATGTTGGGGGCTGCTGGTCAGTCCGTGTTCTTCGCGACGGGCACTTCGTACACCATCCGGTCGCTGTTGTACTCACGGCTCCAGACTTTCTCGTTCGCCAACTATGACCGTTTCCCGACCGGCGAGTTGATGGTGCGTTTGAACGCAGATGCCGTGAATGTGCAGAACGGGATGCTCTACGCGTTGATGCTCGGTCTGTATGCGCCGTTCATGATTCTGGCGGCCGGTGTGCTCACCGTGATCAAGACGCCGGAGCTCGTCTGGCTCCTCATCGTGACCGTCGTGGTAGTGGTGGTGGCCGTGATCGTCTTCATACCTGCGATCTTTCGCAACTTCGAAGAGCGCCAGGCACGGCTCGATGCAGTCAACAACAAGGTCCAGGAGAACGTCACCGGCATCCAGGTGGTCAAGGCGTTTGTGCGGGAGGACACCGAGGTCGAGCGCTTCGACGAGCGGGCCGAGGCCATGCGCAAGCCAGCTTACGGCTCGGCTTGGCGAGTCGCTTTCCTCAATCCGCTTCTCGTCGGGATTGGTCAGATCGCCATCATCACATCGGTGATGTTCGGCGGGTTCATGGTGCTGGAAAACTCAGGCCTGGAGGTAGGTGAAGTCTTCGCTTTCACTCAATACCTTGCCCTCACCATCGCCCCACTGGCGCTCTTTGCGATCGTCGTCCCGATGGTTCTGCGGGCTGACACGTCTGCGCAGCGCATTTTGGAGGTCTATGACGGCGTTGCAGCTATTCAGGACCGGCCCGAGGCCGAAGTCCTGGACCCCTCCGCGGTCCAGGGACGGGTGGTGTTCGAGAACGTCACCTTCGCCTTCCGCGGACCCAAGGGTGACCTCGACCCGCCGGTCCTGAAGAACATCAACCTGACGATCGAGCCGGGTGAACAGATCGGCATTCTGGGCGCAACAGGCTCGGGAAAGTCCGCTTTGGTCAACCTGATACCGCGTTTCTACGACGTGACCGAAGGCAAGATCACCATCGATGGCATCGACGTGCGTGACATCCCGCACGACAATCTCCTTGAACTGGTAGGAATCGCCCTGCAAGAGTCGGTGTTGTTCAAGGGCGACATCCGCTTCAACATGAAGTTCACGCATCCGGAGGCGGATGACGATGTCATGATCGATGCGGCCAAGGCGGCCGATTCCTACGGCTTCGTTTCCAATTTGCCCGAAGCCTGGGATGCCCCCGTATCACGCAGGGGCTACAACTTCTCCGGCGGGCAGCGACAGCGGCTATCGATCAACCGAACGCTTGTCCAACGGCCGCGAGTGCTCATCCTCGACGACAGCACCAGTGCGCTCGACGCATCGACAGAGGGACGCGTCCAGTCCGCGATTCCCGGCTTCACGCACAACTGCACCACGATCTACGTGGCGCAGCGCATTAGTGCCGTCATCGAACTCGACAAGGTGATTCTGCTCGAGGACGGAGAAATCGTCGCTCTAGGTAGCCACGCAGAACTGCTCGAGAGCAACCCGCTCTACCAGGAGATCTACGAGTCTCAGTTGGGCGGGGCCATCACCACAGGGCTCGACCTGGAGGAGGTCTCAAAATGACGTCAGCCACGACCGCACCGGTTCAGAGAGCAACCGACGCCAGCAGCGACGGAGCGTCTGATGCTCGCCGCGAGCCGGCCATCGATCAGAAGAGCGGCACCGTCGGCACGCTGCGACGACTGATGAGCTACGTCCTTGCCGGGAACGGTAGGTCGAGGTTCATTCGGGCCACGATCCTGCGATTCGCTGCCGTGGCTGCTCTGGTGTCTACGCCGTACATCACCGGGCAAGCGATGAACGTGTTGACTGAACCGGGTGGAACAACCGATGATCTGGTGCGGTGGGGCACGTTTGGCATTGTCGCGGGAGTGTTGTACGTGGGGTTCAGCCTGTTCGCTGACCGCATGTTCGCCGACCTGGCGACACGTGGCCTCAAGAACCTCCAGATCCATCTGTTCTCCCATCTCCAGAAGCTGTCCATGGGCTTCTTCTTCAGAACACCCGTGGGCGAGCTGCTCAGCAGGATCAACAACGACGCGGAGGCAGTTGCCGTCTTCTACGAGCAGGGGGTGGCCCAGCTCCTCCGTGCCGTGATCACACTGGTGATGGCGCTCGGTGTCATGCTCCTCATCAACGTCCAACTGACCCTGGTTGCCCTGGCAATCGTGCCGTTCGTCATGCTGGGTATGTGGTTGATCACCCGTGTGGCCTCGCCGGCCTTCGCGATGATGCAGGAGGAGATGGGCACCGCCAGCGGCTTTCAGGAGGAGACCCTTGCCGGCCACAAGGACATCATCAGCGCACGCCGCCAGGATTGGGCTGATGCGGAGAATGAGGAGAACGCGGCCGCTGTCTTCGCTGTAGCCAGCAAGGCTTTGTTTGTGTCGCTCATCCAGTTCCCCCTGACCATGACCCTCACCTATGTGCAGATCGTGCTCGTCTTTGTGGTCGGTGCCTTCATGGTGAGTCTGGGCGACGTGTCGCTGGGCACCGTCTTGGCGTTCGCAGGCTATTC
>JAUXGW010000202.1 GCA_030621865.1 Actinomycetes bacterium | reverse complement strand
CCGCGGATTTCGGTGATCACGCGCAAGGCCTACGGCGGTGCCTACGTGGTGATGGACTCCAAGTCCATCGGTTCTGACCTTGCTTTCGCATACCCGACGGCCGAGTTGGCCGTAATGGGTGCCCAGGGTGCGGTCGAGATCGTGAACCGCCGGGAACTCCAGGAATCGGATGACCCAGAGGCAACCCGGGCCGCACTTGTCGAAGAGTACGAAGAGGAACACCTGAATCCGTGGGAAGCCACGAGTCGCGGATATGTGGACGGCGTGATCGATCCCGCGGAGACGCGTTCCAAGCTGATCGCTTCGCTTGAAATGCTTCGTTCCAAGCGCGAAGAGTTGCCCAACCGCAAACACGGAAACATCCCCCTCTAGGAGATGAGCGTGGAGATCACACCGGAACCCACCGAGGAGGAGGCCGCTGCGATCGCCGCGGCTGTCACCGTGAGTCTCCAGAAGGAATCGGCTCCGCCGACCAGCAGTCCGACTTCACGGTGGCGTTTCTCCGGGCGTTGGTGGGCAAAGCCCCTGCCCCAGAGGCGAGGCAGGCCTACCTGAGATCGGTTGGCCAATCCCGTTCCGGTCGCCCGGATCCTTCCCGGTGGTGGGTATGGGTTCTGCGGATCTGGAGCTCCGGACCCGGAACAGTTGCCCGACCCTGATCGATTGCCGGTGGAGTTAGCCTCGAAGTGTGGCTGACCGAGGCGAACTTCTGACCCTTGCCGACGATGAAGCTGTGCTTTGGCGTGGCGCGGTGGCCACTCGTTTCGAGGGATTGGATCCGTCCACTCCGATCGGGATCGACGGACGTCAGGTAACCACCCTTCCCCGCAGAGGCGAGTTGCTCTCGCGCATCGCAACTGTCAACGACGTGCATTTCGGCGAGTTGGAGGCCGGGCGGTTCAGCGATGACCAGGAGATCGAAACCTTCCGTGTTCCCGAAGGAGCGGTGCCGTACCCCGAGGTGATGAGCCGCGCTGCGGTGCACGACATTCGCAATCGCGATCCCGATCTCGTGATCGCCAAGGGTGATCTCACGTCCAACGGGTCTGTGCGTGAGTACGAACGATTCCTCGAGTTCTATGGAGGCTTCGGTGACCGCCTGCTTCAGGTGCGAGGCAACCATGAGAGTTATCACCGTCTGGCCGTGGCGATGGAGCCGACCCAGGTACGTGTGCTGCCGGGAGTCACGGTGGCGCTGCTCGACACTTCTCGAGATGGCATCGTCAACGGTGCCATTGGAGCCGAACAACTCGACTGGCTCGATGAACTTGGTCGGCGGTCCGAGCAGCCCGTGCTCGTGTTCGGGCATCACCCCGTGTGGAACCAGGCCGAAGAGGAACGGGCCGATTCCACATTCGGGTTGCTCCCTGACTCCACCGATGCCCTCGGTGAGGTCTTCGCCAGGCGTCACACCTTGAGCGGCTATTTCGCCGGCCACACTCATCGGAATCGGGTTGTCGAACTGCCGGAACTGCCCGGAGTTCCCTTTGCCGAGGTCGCCTGCGTGAAGGATTATCCCGGTTCGTGGGCCGAGTATCGAATCTACGAAGGAGCAATCCTTCAGATCCATCGCCGCATCGAAGGCGAAGATGCGCTCGCGTGGACCGAGAAGACGCGGGGTATGTACGGCGGCAGCTACGTCCCCTATGCCAGAGGCGCTTTGCAGGATCGGTGCTTCGAGATCCCGATCCGTACGTAGGATCCTGACCATGGCCAACAGCTCGGAAGTCCATAACGCCTTCGCCGATGCCTCGGGGTTCCTGATTCGGGCAATCGAATCCGTACCGGACTCTGACTGGCTGAAGCCCGGCCTCGGCGTGTGGAATGTCCGCGAGTTGGCGGTTCATGCGAGCCGGGCCTGGCTCACGACGCTGCAATACACGGCCGAGCCGGCCAGCCTCTCGTTGCACCGTCCGGTCGACTACTACATTGCAGTGCTGAATCTGCCCGGGGACCTTCACGCACGGGTGGCAGAGACCTCGATCGAACAAGCAGCTTCGGTTGACGACTCCGTGCCCGTCTACGCCTCGGCGCTCTACAGAGAGGCCTCCGCGGTTGTCGACAACACCCCGGATGATCAGGTGATCGCCAGTCTCGCCGGCGGTATTCGATTGATCGACTACCTCCCCTCGCGGGTACTGGAGATGGTGACCCACGGAATCGACATCCACGATGCGCTCGGATCGGAACCGGAGGTTCCGGTGTCGGCGATGTCAGTGTCTCTTGAGCTTCTCTCGCAGATCGCAGCCGAGCGATTGCCGGCGGATCAGTCGGCGGGCTTGGTGCGCGCCCTCACCGGTCGGGCACCATTTGCAGGTGACATCAACCTCCTCGCCTGACGACGGGTCGAAATCCATGGGTCCACTGGCCGATCTGAAAGTCATTGATGTGGCAACGGTGGTCGCCGGTCCGGGGGCTGCGCGCTACATGGCGGACTTCGGTGCCGACGTGATCAAGGTTGAGCGGCCGGGCACGGGGGACACTGCGAGATCGCTGGGTTGGGCCGATCCCGACGATGGGCAGTCCATTTGGTGGAAGTTGATAGCTCGCAACAAGCGAACAATCACCCTCGACCTGAAGGACCCCGAGGATCTCGATGTGATGCAGCGTCTCTGCGATTCGGCCGACGTGCTGATCGAGAACTTCCGTCCGGGAACGCTGGAGAGATTGGGCCTGGATCCGGAGACCCTTCTCGAGCGGAACCCATCGCTGGTGATCACACGGGTGACCGGATTCGGCCAAACGGGGCCGTATGCCGCAAAGGCAGGCTTCGCCACCCAGGCTGAGGCACTTTCGGGATATGCAGCCATTTCCGGAGAACCTGGCGGCCAACCGCTGCTTCCACCGATAGCGCTGACCGACGAAGTCACAGCCCTGGCGGCTGCCTTCGCCACGATGGTTGCAGTTCATTCGGGTGTGGGTCAGGTGGTGGATGTGAACCTGATCGAGTCGATGCTCCAGATGATGGGTCCGCTCGTGGCTCTCTATGGCCTGACAGGTGAGACCCAGGAACGCCTCGGTGCACAGATTCCCTACACCGTGCCTCGCAACACCTACCGCTGCTCCGATGGTCACTGGATCGCCATCTCCTCAAGCGCCGAATCGGTGGCCGAACGCGTGATGGAACTGGTTGGCCTCGGCGAGGATGCACGGTTGTCGTCGTTTTCGGGCCGTATGGAACACCGGGACCTGGTGGATGGTCGAGTGGCGGACTGGGTTGCCGGGCGGACACGAGCGGAGGCTCTTGCTGCGATCGACGGGATAGGGGCGGCGGGAGCTCCCGTGCATGACATGGCGGACCTCTTCGCGGATGAGCATTTTCAGGAGCGGGAGTCGATTCGCGAACTCGACGGCGTTCCGATGCAACAACTCATCGCCCGGCTCTCCAGGACACCCGGAAACCTGCGGTGGGCCGGCCGATCGATGGATGCTGACGGCGCCCAGATTCGCTCAGAGATCGAACGCCCGGCAGGAGATCCCGGGTAGCCGGGGCGGACCCGATTTCACAGACCGGATTCACTCGGAGGCTGCGACCTCGATGCGGTCCTGATTCCATTCCTTGGCTGCAAGAAGAGCGATCTGGGATTGCGTGAGTAGTTCGTCGGCCTCGAGGGCGTGTGCCGGATAACAAGAGACTCCAGCCCAGAGGGTGTGGTGGCCGAAGTGGCTGACCAGATTCCGCCGTACCCGTTCCACGGTCCACACGGCTCCGTTCTCAGGTGTGTCTTCGAGGATCAGGGCGAAAATCCCGTTGTCCATGCGACAGGCAATATCGGCCTCACGAATGGTTTCCTGTAGTGATTCGGTCATGTGCCTGACGGCTTCCCCGTCGCCGTCGGCTCCCTCGGTGGTGGCCATCAGAGCCAGAGCGACTGGCCGCAAGTGCCGCCTTGCCGAAGCCAGACGGGACTCGAGAGCCACTCTGAGGTATGCCTCGCTGAGCAACCCGCTCTCGGGATCATTCAGTAGTGCGGCTCCGGGTGATGCAATTGGTGGAGTCGAATCGCCGAGCGCCTTGGACGGATGTGCTTCGTCCTGGCGTGACCGTGCCGGGTTCTCGATGGTGTCCGACACCGAGATGATTGTCTCGCCGCTGGATGACTTGGCCAGTGGAGACTTCGCTGACAGCGAATCCATTGGGGGGATCGAAGGGACGGCACTCAGGAGGCCGGCCACAAAGCCCACAGCTCCAGCAGCCACGGCCAGGGCCGGCTCTTCGGCGAACAGGCCCCACAGACCCAGGGCCAAACTCAGAACACCGGCGGTCAAAGCGATGATGCGCGTGTTGGACACAGGACTCCAATCGGTCATGAG
>JAUXGW010000064.1 GCA_030621865.1 Actinomycetes bacterium | reverse complement strand
CCTCCGTGTATCCGGACCAACAACGGAGGTTTGTCTGCATCTGGGCCGCTCACGCCGGCGAGTTTCGGCTCATAGAACAAGCCGTGTGCCAACTCTCCATCCGCGGTGGGATAGGTGATCCTCTCCGGTTGGGAGATCGATGGTGATTCGACAGATGGCGTGTCGGGCGCCAACGGCACAGAGTTGCCACGCGAATGGTCGACGACGATCGGAGCAGTCAGGTGAAGCCCGCTGCCGGCGATGGCCACAGCGATGTCGCCGGACACTGCCAAGCTCTGAATCCATGTGTAATCGAGCGGCAGCACCTCGAACTCGCCACTCTCTGCGAAGACCACACCCAGGGATCCGAGGCCGTCGATGTTCTCGGCGAGCAGGATGTCGTCGTCGCCGATGAATCCGTAGCGACTGCCTCCCCCCACCCACCTCGGCTCTCCGACCTCGCCGGATCCGTCATGAATTGCCGCCACCGATTCACCAGCAGATTCGGGGGGCAAACCGGCGGCTGGCATCCGGCGGAGCAGCCATCGGTCCGCTGAATCGTCGCAGAAGTGCAGAACGCCGAGCGGCGACCACTGCGGACCACAAACGGAAACGGCACGCTCCAGCCCAGCGGACTCGCCGTGCGGGACGCCGCCGGCCAGTCGGCGCGGCGACTCGATTCGGGGCGGATCGTCCTGGGTGATCTCGCCGGCCCAGAGCTCAGCCGCCGTCCATGGCATGTTCGGATGATCCCACTGGAGCCAGGCCAGGTGCGTGCCGTCGGGAGAAACCACGGGTTCGGCAACGAAATCGGCTCCTCTGACCAGAGTGTGGGTTTCGGCGCGATCTGTGGACACACAAGCCAGCTCGTTGACCGGTTCAGGGAGAACTGATCCATCGAGGTCCGCATGCAGTTCTCGTTCAACGATCATCCAGTTCCGACCCGGCAGCATCACCCCCGAGCTGTGCCGCCAAGCACCGTCAGCGGGCGGCTCAGGCGTGAGGACGGTGACCTCGCCGTTCGGGTCCAGCCGCCGGATCCGTTGATCAACGTCTTCCACCCAGAACAGCGTCTCGCCCCGCACCCAGAAGGAACCACCGCCGTACTCATTCACCCGGCTCCTGACCGAGTCGATCACCTCGAAACGCCGTTGATCAGCGGCGCGACCGTCTTTCACCGCGACTCTCCAGATCACTCCCCTGCCTGCTTCCACCGCGGACCACCAGACCAATGGGTGACCAAGGTCGGAGACACTGAGCAACAAGTCTCCGTACCGGGGCGTGGATCCGGTGGCGCGCTCAGGCGAAAGAGGCGAAGGCCACTCGCCGTAGGGATGAATCTCCACGGACTCGGTGCCTAACCAGCTACGAAGTTGCCGATTCTGGTGATGCCTTCGACCATGTCATCGGTATCCATGGCGAAGCTGAATCGGCCGTATCCCGGTGTGCCAAAGGCCTCCCCCGGCACGAACGCCACACCGGCTTCATCCAGGATCACATCGGCCAACTCAAGGGTTGAGGCTGCGGTATGGCCCGACAGTTCCACACCAAGCAGACCGCGCAGGTCGGGATAGGCATAGAAGGCCCCCTCGGGTTCCAGGCAGGTGACGCCGGGGATCTCGTTGAGCATCTGGTGGATCTTGATTCGGCGGGTGTTGAACACCGCACGCATGTCCTCCACGGCGTCCAGACCGCCACTGACCGCCGCCAGGGCGGCCATCTGGGACACGTTGGACACGTTGGAGGTCATGTGGCTCTGAAGGGCCGAAGCAGCCTTCGTCACATCTGGTGGTGCAATCATCCAGCCGACCCGCCAGCCAGTCATTGCATATGTCTTGGCAACTCCGTTGAGGATCACGCAGTGATCGCGCAGATCAGGCACCACTTCAAGGATCGAATGGTGCTCGACATCTCCATACGTGAGGTGCTCGTAGATCTCGTCAGTGAGCACGAATATCTCGTGTTCGGCTGCCCAACGACCGATCTCGGAGATCTCGGATCGCGGATACACCGCCCCTGTGGGATTGGAAGGGGACACGAATATCAGTGCTTTGGTGCGATCAGTCCTGGCTGATTCAAGTTGATCAACCGTGACCCGAAAGCCGTTTTCGATTCCTGCTGGAACCTCCACCGGCACTCCCCCCGCCAGACGCACAGGTTCGGGATAGGTGGTCCAGTACGGTGCCGGCAGCAATACCTCGTCACCATCGTCAACCAGGGTGAGAATCGAGGAGTACACGGCATGTTTGCCGCCGTTTGTGACCAATACCGTGGCCGGATCCACCTCCACCGCTGAATCGCGGAGTGTCTTGGCTGCGATGGCTTCCCTGAGGACGGGCAAACCCGGCGCCGGGCTGTATTTGTGGTTGACCGGATCTGCACACGCATCGACGCCTGCCGCGACGATGTACTCAGGCGTGGCGAAGTCGGGTTCGCCTGCACCGAATCCGATCACGTCACGACCTGCGGCCTTCAATGCCTTGGCCTTGGCGTCAACCGCCAGGGTGGCCGAAGGAGTGATTGCAGCAACTCTTCGCGAGATCCGCGACTGTGGGCTAGTCATGCCTACGAATTTACTCCGCTCGCGACGTCGCTGGTTACGGGTTTACCCAACCGGCCTCGCACTGCGAGACTGCTGGTGTGCCTATTCCTGACATCGATCTGCCAGACGACCTGATCCCCCACGACGGCCGCTTCGGTTCGGGACCATCCAAAGTCCGCCCTGAAGCCATTGAAATGCTGTCCGGCTCGGCCGGACACATCATGGGAACCTCTCACCGGCAAAGCCCCGTTCGGTTCATGGTCTCTGAATTTCGCAATCAGCTCGCTGAGTTGCTCTCGCTACCTGACGGCTATGAGGTGATCCTGGGCAACGGCGGAACCACCTGCTTCTGGGACGCGGCCACCTTCGGCCTCATCGAAAACCGTTCCCAGCACCTCAGCTTCGGTGAATTCTCCTCGAAATTCGCCACGGCGGCATCGGCGGCACCCCAACTGGGCAGCCCCACAGTCATCACCGCGGCACCCGGCGACCATCCGGAGGCATCAGCCGAAGACGGCGTGGACTCCTACTGTCTGACTCACAACGAGACTTCCACGGGTGTGGCAATGGGCCTGCGTCGGCCTGCAGGTGCGGATCCGGACGCCCTGGTCCTCGTGGATGGCACCTCCGCAGTCGGTGGTCTGCGCTACGACCCGTCCGAAGTGGACGTCTACTACTTCGCACCACAGAAGGGTCTCGCCTCCGACGGCGGCCTCTGGATGGCCGCTGTGTCACCAAGGGCCGTCGAGCGAATCGAGAGAATCGCCGCAAGCGACCGCTGGATCCCCGCCTTCTTCGATCTCAAGATTGCACTCGACAACTCCCGCAAGGACCAGACCTACAACACCCCGGCCCTGGCCACGCTCTTCCTCGCTTCGGAACAGGCCCGCTGGATCCTGGAGAACGGCGGATTGGAGTTCTCCGCCAGCCGCTGCGACCACTCCGCCGAAACGCTGTACGGGTGGGCGGACTCCCACGAGTCCGCTGTCCCCTTCGTGACGGACCCCGCCAAGCGGTCCCATGTGGTGGCCACCATCGACTTCGACGAATCGGTTGATGCCGCCATGCTCGCCGCAGTGCTTCGGAGCAACGGGATCATCGATGTGGAGCCATACCGAAAGCTCGGGCGCAACCAACTCCGGGTGGCGATGTTCCCGGCCATCGATCCAGGTGACATAGCCGCACTGACCCAGTGTGTCGATCACGTGCTGGCCCGGCTCTGACGACGGCGCCTGCGCACCAGCCACACAATCAGCGCCGCCACCCCAAGCAACGGCACGAACGGAAGCACGAAGCCGAACACGGTCGCAGTGGAACGCAGAACCCAGAGTGCTGCATCCCAACCCGAGGACAATCCGCCGGCAAACCCTTCGGGAGATTCGGATACCGGTTCCACCGGATCCGTGGCGGAGTAGGTCACATCGAGGGTGGCGTACTCAACCTGGGAATCCAGAGCCTTCCGCTGCGCCCTCAGCGAGGCCGCCTCACTCTCGCGTCGGGTCAATTCGGCTTCCAATCCCCCGATGGCCTGGGCGTCAGTCGTCTCCCCGAGGAACCCGCGCAAACGCTCGATGCTCACGTCGAGGGTCTGGAGCCTGCTGTCCAGGTCCGCCAGTTCGGTCGCGATGTCCTCCACAGATGACGTCTCGGACTCCACATCCCCTATCTCGGCCAAGGCCGATTTCGCTTCGTCGAAGGATTCGGGAGGCACCCGGTAGGTGGCACTGGCATAGGGAAACGTCGTGCTGTTCTGCACATCGAGCGCCGCCGTGAATCCGTCGAGAGCTTCGATCGCCGCCGATCCCTGTCGTGTCGCGGAGCCGAGGTCCTCGACCGCAATCTCCATTCGTCCGGTCTTGACCAACTCTGTGGATGACGAAGGGCCTATCGCCACGTCAGTAGCGGTGATCTCGTCAAGCGGAGCTTCGGAGAGCTCACCTGCTGCCTGGCCGGGAACCCCTTCATCGATCGCCGACGACTCAACATCCATGTCATCCCCGGGGGGCATCGTCGCGTCAACCTGATCCGCCTGGCCCGAGGATGAGTCGTTGTCCCACCGCGTGATCGCGTAGGTCCCGACCGCGATCAACAACACGGCGACTGCTGCCGCTGCCATCGCCAGATTGCGGCCGCGATGACCCTTGTTGGCAGAACGCTGCTCAGGAGGTGCCTCTGCTGGATCAGCCCCGTCGTCTGCCGGATCAGCCCTGTCCTGCGCTGGGCTGTCCTGTTGGTCGGGACTCTCTTGGCCATTCTCGGTTCCCATTCAGGACGCCCTCTCATCGGGTGATGCACCGGGATTCGCGGTGTTCATGCCTTTCTGACGCCGACCGGGCCCGGAAAGTTCCCGGAACAGCGGTAGAACGCTCGCGGTGGCGCCGCAATGGAGTTCTGACCGCCACTCATCTGGCAGAATCCATCCCATGACAACACCACAGGAGATCACCGAACAACTGACCGGGCCGGGCGGACAGTTCGAGGTGGAGATCAACCTCGATCGCGGTTATCCGCTCAAGCAGTACGTCAACCGACTGCCTCACCTTCGCTCACTTGCAGAGATCTTCGGTGTTGCGCACGGAGACAAGGAATTCATCGTCTACGGCGATCGCAGGATTGGCTACGACGAATTCCTCCAGCAGGTGAACGCAGCCTCGGCAGCCCTGGAACGCGCCGGGATTGCCAAGGGCGACCGCGTGGCCGTTCTGAGCGAGAACAATCCCGAATGGTGCACCACGTTCTGGGCCACGGTTGACATGGGAGCAATCCTCGTGGGTCTCAACGGTTGGTGGAATGCCGATGAGGTCCTCTACGGATTGAACAACAGCGGCTCAAAGGTGCTCGTGGTTGATCGTCGGCGGTTCGAGAGGATTTCCCAGGAACTCCACAACGCACCCGACGTGGAGCACGTGTATCTGATCGGAGCATCCCCGTCGGACTTTCCCCACACCACCGGCAACGCCGAACTTCATGAGTTCGCTGAACTCGTGCAGGAGACGGCCGAGGGATTTCCGACCACCGACATCGCGGAAGCAGACCCGGCGGTGATCTTCTACACCTCTGGCACCACAGGTCGGCCAAAGGGAGCAATCAGTACGCACGGCAACATGGTGGCGAGCCTCCAGAACACCCTGTTCAGCATCTCGCTGTCAGCCGTGATCAACCCGCAGGCCAGCGTCGTGACGGAGGGTGGCCAGATCGTGTCGCTTCTCACCTCCCCGCTGTTTCACGTCTCCGGCTGCCACACCGTGCTGGTCGTCGGGTTCACGGGCGGATTGCGCCTGGTGATTCCCGACGGGAAGGTCACTCCAGAGAAGGTGTTCGACGTGATCGAGCGTGAACAAGTCACCATTTGGGCGACGGTACCGACTCTGATCTGGCGGGCCTGTCAGAGCGAGTCCCGCCACAATCACGACGTTGGATCGGTGAGGTCGGTTGCTTTCGGTGGCTCACCCTCGGCCGAGGAACTTCAGCTCCGTGTCCGGGAGACCTTCCCCAACGTAAAGGCCACTTCCAACGCCTACGGGCTGACAGAATCCTCATCCGTGGCCACGGTTCTCAGCGCCGGCGCAACCATGGACAAGGTCAACTCGGTCGGACAGGCAGTACCAACGGTTGACATTGCCATAGCCGACGCCGACGGAAAACATCTTCCCCCGGGAAGTACCGGCGAGGTGCTGATTCGCGGACCCATCATCATGGCCGGCTACTGGGACAATCCTGAAGCCACCGCAAGAACAATCCGGGACGGCTGGTTGCACTCCGGTGACGTGGGCCATGTCGATTCCGATGGATACCTCTTCATCACCGACAGAGCCACTGACATGCTCATCCGCGGAGGCGAGAACGTCTACTGCGTGGAGATCGAGAATCGCCTGGTGGAGCACCCCGAGATAGCTGATGCTGCGGTGATCGGAGTACCTCACGAGGAACTTGGAGAAGAGGTGAAAGCAGTGCTGGAACTGACCGACGGCTCAACGCTCTCCGATGAAGAGATTCGGCAATGGGTCAGCGAGACGCTGGCGGCGTTCAAGGTGCCGGCTCACATCGAGCGGCATGACGGCAAACTGCCTCGCAACGCGTCCGGGAAACTCCTCAAGAACGTGCTGCGCGGAGAGGATCGCGGGGGATTCGTAGAAACCATGTGAGGATCGCCGCGCGCCACTCAGCCACTACTCGCCACACCCGCACTGCTCAGGCGAGCCCCATTTGGCGACGAACTGCATCGTCAACTCCGCTCACCGAGACGTTCATCTCCTTGGCGGCCGAGTGGGACCATCCGGATGCACTCATGGCGTACTTGAGGTCACGCGCCGGAGTGTTCCGCCGGTTGGTCACAGCTTCGCCGTTCGGCTCGTATCCGAGACCGACCGTGATTCCGATCGACGCGTGGTTCTCCTCGAATGCGCATGATTCTGCTCTGTCTGCTCCGAGTGACTCGAACGCAAAGTTCAGGACTCCAGCGCGCATCTCCTTGCCGAGGCCCAAACCTTGATACGACTGGCCCAACCAGCTGCCCGTGTTCACGCAGCGCCGGACGGGGTAGTCATCGGCGGAAACATCCTGAAGCCCGACGATGTCCTCACCGCGGTACACGGCAAACGGCAGACGCCATGACTGGGCGCTCAGGTTCGCGGCACATCGCCAGAAGAACTGGAGCATCGACTGCTCGAACTCCGGTGATGGCAGATCCGTCCAGGGATCTTCGAACGGCATGTCCGCCGGATCGTGGATGCCTTTGCCGGCCAGCTCGACCAGGGCGAGAGCATCTCGCTCACGCACAATTCGCATCGTGAGGCGCGGTGTGTGAATTGTGACGTTCCACAGCGGCCAGTTGGGATTTTCCATGAGAACGCGGCCCTTCCCGTCCGCGCGGAGGCACATGTGTGCCCGCCGTGTTCAGTCGCCGCCGGAGATGTCTTCGACCTTGTCCTTGCCGGCAGATATCCACGGCATCATGTCGCGCAAAGTGGCACCGACCTGCTCGACCTGATGCTCCTTGCCCTTCTGGCGCAGTGCTTCGAAGTTCTCGCCCCCGGAGCGGACCTCATCTATGAATCCGTCGGCGAACTCACCTGACTGGATCTCGTCGAGCACCTTGCGCATCTCGGCCTTCACGTCGGCATTGATGATGCGGGGGCCACTCACGAGGTCGCCGTATTCCGCAGTTGTGGAGATCGAATAACGCATGCCGCTGATGCCTTGCTCGTACATGAGGTCCACGATCAGCTTCAGTTCGTGCAGGCATTCGAAGTATGCGGATTCGGGCTGATATCCGGCTTCCACGAGTGTTTCGAATCCAGCCTGAACGAGTGCAGTCAAGCCACCACAGAGGACTACCTGCTCGCCGAACAGATCGGTCTCGGTCTCCTCCTCGAAGGTCGTCTCCAGAACACCGGCACGGGTACCACCGATGGCATCCGCGTAGCTGAGTGCGAGGGCCTTGGCGGTACCGGTGGGATCCTGCGAAACGGCGATCAGGCAAGGAACCCCACCGCCTTCGACATAGGTGCGCCGCACCAGGTGGCCCGGGCCTTTCGGGGCGACCATCGCGACATCAACACCGGCCGGCGCCTTGACGTAGCCAAATCGGACGTTGAAGCCGTGGGCAAAGAAAAGCGCGTCGCCGTCGGACAGGTTCGGCGCCACCTCGGCCTCGTAGACCGGGCCGATCTCTGTGTCAGGCAGCAACATCATGATCACGTCGGCCTCGGCGGTGGCAGTGGCCACATCGACAACCTTCAGGCCCGCTTCTTCAGCCTTGACCCGCGAGGATGATCCAGCCCTCAGGCCCACCCGAACGTCCACGCCGGATTCCTTGAGATTGAGCGCATGTGCGTGACCCTGGGAGCCGTAACCCAGGATTGCCACCTTGCGCCCGGCGATGATGGACGGGTCGGCGTCTTTTTCGTAGTACACGTTGGCCATCCGACATTGTGGACGCAGCACAGCCTCGGGTCCAAACGACATGCAGGCCCTCAGCTGATGGGTTGCGACTCCTGAATGAACCACATCACTGGATGAACCACATCACCAAACACCTCGGGAGGACCAGGCTCCTATGGACGTGTGTGCTCCAGACGCGGCAGGGCAACCCGACCTGTTCGTTGAACATCGATGATGCCGTAGGGCATGAGGAGGTTCTCCAGGTCATCGAGGCGCTCCGGCTCGTCGTCCATGCTCACGGTGATCTCGTCATGGCCAACGTCGAGCACGTTGCCTTCGAACAGGCCGAGCAGTTCCAGAATCTCGCTGCGTTTGCCTGCTGCGGCCTTGACGGTGAGCAGCATCAGCTCTCGTTCAACCGAATCCAGGGGATCCAGCTCCGAGATCTTGATCACGTTGATCAGCTTGTGAAGCTGCTTCACCACCTGCTCCAGCGGAGCGGTCTCAACATCGACAACGATCGTGATGCGACTGAGGCTCTCGTCATCGGTGGGTGCCACGGCGAGCGAATAGATGTTGTAACCCCGCCGGGCAAAGAGGCTGGCAACGCGAGCCAGCACACCTGAGCGATTCTGGACGAGTACGGACAGGACGTGGTGACGGGGATGTGTCGGTTTGGTCACTTCGGATCCTCCTGACTGGGGTCGACCATGACGTGATCGTTGCTGAGTCCCGACGGAACCATCGGGAACACCTTCTCCGATGAATCAGTGCGGAATTCCAGCACCACGGGTCGATCATTTACCGCATTGGCCTTGTCGATGGCCGGACCAACTTCTTCGGGCGACTCCACGCGAAGGGCCAGACAGCCCATGGCCTCTGCCCATTTCACATAGTCCGGCAGATCCGGCGAAAGGTAGACCTCTGAATACCGCTCCTCATAGAACATCTCCTGCCACTGGCGAACCATGCCGAGGTAGGCGTTGTTCAGAATCGCCACCTTCACCGGGATTCGTTCGGTGGTTGCGGTGACCAACTCCTGGGCGGTCATCTGGAAACACCCATCTCCATCCACTGCCCAGACCATCCGGTCCGGTCGGCCGACCTTGGCTCCGATGGCGGCCGGAACAGCGAACCCCATGGTTCCCAGGCCACCCGAGTTGATCCATGTGTACGGATGACGGAATTTCCAGTACTGGCTGGTCCACATCTGGTGCTGCCCGACACCAGAAGCGACGATGCAGTCCTCGGGGGCGCGCTCACGGAGCTGCTCCAGCACGTACTGCGGCTTGAGAAGGCCACCCGGCTCCGACTGTTCGTAGGTGAGCGGATACCTCTCCTGCCAACCGGAGACGGTTGAGCGCCAGTCGGTGATGTCGGGCAGTTCGGTTCCGCGGTCCTGAAGTTTGCGAAGCTCCTTGATGATCCCGACGATGATGAGGCGGGCGTCACCCACGATCGGGACCTCGGGAACCCGGACCTTGCCCAACTCGGCCGGATCGATGTCCGCATGTATCACCTTCGCGTCGGGCGCGAACCCATCCAGCCGACCGGTGATTCGGTCATCGAACCGACTGCCCAATGCGATCAACAGATCACACTGCTGCATCGATGTGACCGCCGTGTAGTTGCCATGCATGCCGGGCATTCCCAGGCACAGGGGATGATCATCGGGAAACGCTCCCCGGGCCATCAAGGTGGTGACAACCGGAGTGTTGGTCATTTCCGCGAGTTCGCGAAGTTCCTCCGCAGCCCGCGCCTTGAGGATTCCTCCCCCCGCGTAGATCACGGGCCTCTCGGCCTCCATGATCATTTGTGCGGCCTGCTTGATCTTCCTGGGGTGCCCCTTGATGGTCGGCTTGTATCCGGGCAGGCTCGCCGCCACCTCTTCGTCGGTGGGCCAGTACCAGTCGAGGGCGCTGTCGGGATTGTTCGGATCAACGATGTTCTTCGGAACGTCGAGGAGAACCGGCCCGGGTCGGCCGGTGGTTGCGATGTGGAAGGCCTGACGCACCAGCAGCGGTATGTCCTCGGCTCTGGCGATCAGCTCGTTGTGTTTGGTGACTCCGCGGGTGATGCCAACGGTGTCGGCCTCCTGGAATGCGTCGGTTCCGATGGCGCTGTATGCCACCTGTCCGGTTATCACCACCATCGGAATCGAGTCCATGTAGGCATCACACAGCGGTGTGACGATGTTGGTGGCTGCGGGCCCGGAGGTGACGATCGCCACACCCGGGCGGCCGGTGGACTGCGCATATCCCTGCGCCATGTGTCCGGCACCCTGCTCGTGGCGTACGAGGATGTGGCGAATCGGACTCTCGATGATCGGGTCATACACGGGCAGGATCGCTCCGCCGGGCAGCCCGAAGACCGTCTCCACACCCTCCATCTCGAGGGCCTTGATGAGTGCTGCGCCACCATTGGTTTTCATGGTTGATCCGTGTGATTCCGAGGGATTGGGCTGGATGTTGTTGCGGGCAAGGGCGGTGAAAACCGAAACGGCCTCCCGCAAGGGAGGCCGACGCGCTGCACGGGAAGTCCCGGCAGCGCTAGATCACTACTACTACAACCGCGTAATGCACCGGTTCAGTCTGCCCCAACAGGGCCCCCGTTGCCAACAGCTGTGTTCCGAGATGTTCCGAAGCCGTCAGGCGCGGGTGATCGCGCCGACCTCGGCACCCTGAGCGAGGACGGCATACTTGGCCAGGACACCCTTGGTGTAGCGAGGTTCGGGAAGCTTCCAGTCGGCTCGACGCTCCGCGAGGACAGTGTCGTCGACCAACAGGTCGATCGTGTGGTTGGTCACGCCGATCCGAATGGTGTCGCCTTCGGCGACGAAGGCGATCGGGCCTCCGTCGACAGCTTCCGGCGCCACGTGACCGATGCAGAATCCGTGTGTTCCACCGGAGAACCGACCGTCGGTGATCAGGGCAGCGTCGCCGCCGCGGCCCGCGCCCTTCATCGCACCCGTGATTGCGAGCATCTCGCGCATCCCGGGACCACCCTTGGGTCCTTC
>JAUXGW010000010.1 GCA_030621865.1 Actinomycetes bacterium | reverse complement strand
GTCCACCACCCGGTTTCCAACTGTTGCGGATGGGCCGAATGCCTCGGGGCCTTCGGTGCACCACCAATGGAACTCCTCGCCACCGTCGCCCCAATCCCGGCGGGTCCACTCACGCAAGGTGTAGGTGGTGTGCCCGACCTCGTCCTCGGTATAGGTCAGTCGCAAAGGAAGTTGCCAGCAGACTTCAGGCTTCCAGTCGATCGGATTTTCTGACGCGTCCAGTGCTGCCACATGCAGGGCGCACCCAGCACCCCGGTCGAACTTGGGTCCGTTCTGCATGATGCAGGCACCTTCATGTTGACGGGTCACCCACTCTCCCTCATCGTTGCGGTGGATGGCCCCTCCGGCATCCAGTGCGGCGGCGCGGTTCTGCCACTGTGACTCATCGAGGCGATCGATCAGGCGGCGTACCCGGACGCGGTCGTCCTTGTCAGCAAAGTGGGCTCCGTAGGTACAACACCCTTGTTGAAGTTCACTCGCATTCTCCGGCAGCACTCCCTTGCATCCGGCCCCGTATATGCATCTCCAGGAGGAGAGCAGGAACGTGAGGTCGAACATCCATGTGTCACCCTCATATTCGAATGAAATCCAGTCCCGCCTTGATGTCACACGCAAGACACTACGCTTGGCCAACAGCGCTCGAGACCATTGCGGTCAGTTGCATTGGGCGATGGGCCTGCTCGCAGGGTTGTGGGAACACGGGTCGATCGAAGACAGGTCACCGGTCTGATTACGCACAGGGGAGGGTTCCGCCATGGCTGGGGAATTCGACGAAATACGATCCAGGCTCGAGGCAATCTCGGAGGAGTTGTCGGACTTGGCGATCCAACGGTTGCGCGAGTCCATCGACTCAGGTGGATCGGAGTTCCCTGTGGACGAGAAACGCTTGACCCGGGCCAGGCGCGCTGTCGACAAGGCTGCTGCCCTGCTGTCCGAACCCGACGAGTTCAGGATTGACTACTGAGAACGGCTGAGGGGGCGGCCGCCACTCGCTCGTACAAGGTGGTTCGTTGAACGAGTCGTCGTCCGAGCGGTTCAACCGCGGCGGCGAAGTCTGCTGCCGATGCACTGGTGCCGTGCTCGGCCCCCGCGGCTCGGGAGATGTTTTCGTCCATGAGGGTTCCGCCGAGGTCATTTGCGCCGGCCAGAAGGAGTTGGCGAAGTCCTCCCATGCCCACCTTCACCCAGGAACCCTGGATGTTGTCGATCAGACCTTGGTAGACGATTCGTGCAACGGCGTGAACGAGTATGACTTCCCGGAAAGTCGGTCCCCGGCGAGCGTTCTTCTGGAGGTAGATCGGCGATGCCATGTGTACGAAAGGCAATCCCACGAACTCGGTGAACCCGCCGGTCTCGGCTTGAAGGTCTCTGGTGAGGAGAAGGTGGCGAGCCCAACTGCGGGGCGATTCGATCGAACCGAACATCATCGTGATGTTTGAGCGAAGGCCCACGCTGTGCGCCGTGCGGTGGGCTTGCAGCCATTCCTCGGAGTTGACCTTGTCCGGGCAAAGTGTGGCGCGAACCTCATCGTCGAGTATTTCCGCAGCGGTGCCCGGAAGCGTCTTGAGGCCCGCCTCCTTCATGCGTTGCAGGTAGCTGTCCAGAGGTTCGTCGAGGCGCTTGGCTCCCTCGGTCACTTCCAATGCAGTGAACCCGTGGATGTGTAGCTTCGGTGCGGCTTCGGCCACCGCGCGCGTCACGTCCAGGTAGTACTCGCCGTCGAAGTCCGGATGGATTCCACCTTGCAGGCAGACCTCGGTGGCACCCAGATCCTGGGCTTCGCGGGCGCGTTCTGCGATGTCATCCAGAGTGAGCAGGTATGGCTTGCCGCGGAGATTGAGGCTGAGGGGTCCCTTGGAGAAGCCGCAGAATCGGCACTTGAACGTACACACGTTGGTGTAGTTGATGTTCCGGTTTGCCACCCAGGTCACATCGTCTCCGACGACCTCAGCGCGGATGTCGTCGGCCAGCGCACCCACCGCGGCGACTTCCGGTCCCCGCGCAGCGAAGAGCGCAGTGATTTCGTTCACACCGAGGGTTTGCCCCTGCCGAACTCCCTCGATCACTTCGGAAACGGGTCCGCGGGCGCTGAGGACATTTCCGGTTGTCGGCACCGTGGCAAGTTGCAGTCTGGCTGGGCGTCCAGGGATGCCGTTGGTCTCCTGGTGTATGCCGGCGTCACCGGTCGGCGGGTTGGTGATCAGTTCCATCGGTTCGATCGGTGACCCGGAGTACCACTGGGTTGACTTCTGGCCGATCTGGACTATTTCTGCACCGTCACTGACCGAGCCGGAATCCCTTCCGGCCGAAACCTCGGGAAACACTGCTCCGGGATCATCTCTGGCGAGCATCTCGGCGTCGGCTCGGTCCATCACGGCGAATCGAAGTCCAGGATCAAGCCAGTCGGCATGTCCCGCGAACTCCGGGTGGATCGTGAGTCTCGGAGCGATGGTGAAACCGTTGGCCTCGGTGACGGCGCGTAGCCGGTCGAATGCCGGCCAGGGGCGTTCAGGATTCACATGGTCAGCCGTAACGGGGGAGACACCTCCCCAGTCATCGAGGCCTGCATCGAGGAGTTCGCCGAAGTCGTCGCTCAGGTTCGGCGGTGCCTGAATGTGGATGTCCGAATCGCAGATCAACCGCGCCATGGCAATGGCCTCGGCGAAGGCACCGCGATCACATGGCGGTTCGCCCGCCATGGCAGTGGCAGGTTTCGGCTGGAAGTTCTGGACAATCACTTCCTGGACATGGCCATGGCGTCGGTGGGACTCGGCAATTGCTTCGAGAGCTTGCGCGCGGTCGGCCCGGGACTCACCAATCCCCACGAGAATCCCGGTGGTGAAGGGGATCCTCAGTTCTCCGGCAGCCTCCAGGGTTGCCAACCGGCGCCCGGGCCGTTTGTCGGGAGCTCCGCGGTGGCAGTCCAGGTCATCGCGAAGCGTTTCGATCATCATTCCCTGGGATGGACAGACTTCCCTGAGCATCGCCAGTTCGGATCCGCTCAGGGCGCCAGGGTTGGCATGTGGGAGAAGGCCTGTTTCGCCGAGAACCAGAGCGGCCATCTCCGCCAAGTAATGCACCGTGGAGTCGTAACCGTTTCCATGCAGCCATTCGGCGGCCGCGGGATAACGCTCTTCGGGAGCTTCCCCGAGCGTGAAGAGCGCCTCGTGACAGCCCGCCCGCGCACCTTGGCGGGCCACTGCCAGAATCTCTTGCGGTGTCATGTAAGGCGACTCGAGGCGTGCAGGTGGTTGGGCGAAGGTGCAGTATCCGCAGCGGTCCCTGCAGAGCTTCGTGAGCGGAATGAACACCTTCGGGGAATAGGTGATCCGGGTGCCGAACAGAGCATCTCTTCGAGTTCCGGCCGCGGTGATCAGTTCATCGGAGGTACGCGCCAATGCTTGTGCGGCGGTGAGGTTGGATGCTGGATTATTCACGTCGCTCCCCGGACCGCCGTGGCGGCTTCGCCTGTTTCGTGTTCTTCTGTCTCCGACTGGCCTGCTCCGGTGCTGGTGGAATGCCGACTTGTGATCTCGGTCGGGTCAAAGTCACGCTGGCAGATCCGACAGTGCAGTTCGATCTCCACCTCGGTCCCACAGGGTGAATGCAGGAGCACGGTGGGTGGATCACCAGCCGACAACCACCGGTCGCCCCAGTGCATCAGTGAAACGAGGATCGGAGACAACTCCCGGCCCATGTCGGTGAGGCGGTACTCGAAGCGAGGCGGGTGATCCATGTACTGGCGTTTGTCCAGCACCCCTGCCCCCACGAGGTCTCTCAGGCGGTCGGCAAGCACTGCCTTCGGTATTCCCAGATCCTCGTGGATCTCCGAGAATCGACGGATGCCCCGGAACGCATCGCGCATGATCAGGATGCTCCAGCGGTCGCCGATGACTCCCAGTGCACTCTCGATCGAGCACTGCTCGCGAGGCGCTGTGGTGGGACTCTGGTGGGCGGTGGAATCCTCGTACCTGGGTCCGTCGGCTTCGTGCTGGGTGCTCACAGGATGAGAAGTTAGCAGGGTTCATTATGTGAACCGACACGGTTCGGTTCCTGAACTCTGTCGGCAGACGGGAATTCCTGGACTGAACGGACTCCTGAACCGAAGCGGGAGCCTTCGGCTTGCAGCCGAAGCCGCTAGATCGACTCCTGCGACCGCAGGTCGTTGGATCGGCGGTCGAGAACTGCCAGCAGCTCGTCGAAACTCTTCTCGAAAGAGCCAACACCCTCATCTTCGAGTACGCGTGCCACAGCGTCCATGTCCACCAGATTTCCGATCGCATCCCAAGTGGCGTCCAGTTCTGCCGGATAGGTGTCAATTGTTCGCGTCACGGTGCCGTGGTCCCCGAAGGCATTCAGGGTGGCATCGGGCAGGGTATTGACCGTGTCGGGTCCGATGAGGGTATCCACGTACAACGTGTCCGGGTAGGCAGGGTTCTTGGTGGAGGTGGAAGCCCACAGGGGGCGCTGGACACGCGCTCCCTTGGCAACAAGTGCCTGCCAACGGGGTCCCTGGAATGCTTCGGTGGCCAGTCGGTAGGCCATCTGACCCTGGGCCACGGCTGCCTTGCCGCGCAGGGCGAGTGCCTCGGAAGTCCCGACTTCGTCGAGACGACGGTCAACCTCGGTGTCCACACGGCTGATGAAGAAACTTGCCACGGAGGAGATTCGGGACAGATCTTCCGTGCCCGCTTCGAGGGCGTCTTCAAGACCTGACAGGTAGGCCTCGATCACTCCCTTGTATCTCTCCAGGGAGAAGATCAGGGTGACGTTAATGTTGCGACTCTCGGAGAGCATCTTGCGGATGGCCGGCAGGCCTTCGGAAGTACCCGGGATCTTCACGTAGAGATTGGGCTGGCCGATCCGGTCCCACAGGGACCGCGCCATCGCCATCGTGGCCCCGGTATCACGGGCCAGCGAGGGCGAGACCTCCACTGACACGTACCCGTCGCCGGCATCAGACTCCTCGTAGAGGGGACGCAGGATTTCGAGGGCGGATTCGATGTCCGCAACGACGAGATCCCAATAGGCATCCTCGGTGCTCACGCCGGCCTCGACAAGGCGTCTCAGTTGCTCGGTGTATTCCTCGCCACCGTCGATGGCTTTCTGGAAGATCGAGGGATTGGAGGTGATGCCCCGCACCCCGCGCTCCACCCAGAGGGCGATTTCGCCGTTTTGCAGCCAGGAGCGTTTGAGATTGTCCAGCCACGGACTTTGGCCTTGTTCTGAATGAAGGTCTACCAGGAGTCCCATGCAGGCAGGTTAGGCGCGGACGTCAGTCAATCGGTCCGTGAGCGTCAGCCAATCAGTCAGTCAAGCAACCCGCGCGCTGCTTGACCCACAGCCTCCGGGGTGATTCCGAGCTTCTCGAGAACCAGTGATCCCGGAGCAGATGCGCCGAATCGATCGATGCCGATGGTTGCAGAGGCATATTTTTGCCAACCCGTCGTAACGCCGGCTTCCACGGACACCACAGGGACTGTTGGTGGCAGGACACTGTTTCTGTAGTCCTCGCTCTGAGCGTCAAACAATTCCCACGACGGCAAGGAGACCACACGAGTACCCACCCCATCTGCTGAGAGCATCGTGGCGGCTTCAGCGGCAACTGCGACTTCAGTTCCGGTTCCCACCAGGACCACCTCAGGTTCCGCAGTGCCGGAAAGCACGTATCCGCCTCTGGCCACTCCCTCCATGGCGCGCTCCGGGGTTCCCTGGAGAATCGGCGTTCCCTGCCGGGAGAGGATCATGGCGATGGGGCCATTCTGTTCCACGGCCACCGCCCAGGCAGCTGCGACCTCGTTGCCGTCAGCCGGCCGGATGACTGTGAGCTCCGGTATGAGCCGCAATGACATCAATTGTTCGATCGGCTGGTGGGTCGGCCCGTCTTCTCCGACTCCAACCGAGTCATGGCTCCAGACGAAAATGCACTTTGCGCCGCTGAGTGCTGCCAGGCGAACCGACGGGCGCATGTAATCACTGAACACGAGGAACGTGCCTGATATCGGCAGCACACCACCGTGGAGTGCAGCGCCCACCAAGGCCGATCCCATGGCGTTTTCACGTATGCCGTAGTGAACCTGGCGTCCAGCACGGTCGTCGGCAGCAAGAGCCGTCGTGGCGCTGACCTTGGTCCCGGTGTTCCCGGTGAGGTCAGCCGATCCCGGCAGGACACCGGGGACGACCCTGTCAATGACTTCGAGAACCTTCTGGTTGGCTGCGCGGGTGGCAGGGGATTCACCGAGTTCGAACCTCGGCAGCTCCGCCTGCCAGTTGTGCTCATCGGCGGGTCCACCCGCGCCCGAGTCCGGCATGGGCCTGCTCGAAAGGGAGGCCTCCCATTCCGCCTCCCGGCCTCTGAGGGCTGCCGCCGCCCTGGTTTCCCATTCGGATCGCACGCTCGCGCCCCGCGAACCTGCTTCGCGGTAGAAGTCCAGAACATCATCCGGAACCCAGAAAGGCTCGTCCGGAATGCCCATGGCTTCCTTGGCCTCGGTGATTTCGGCATCACCGAAGGCGAGGCCGTGTGTGGATGGATCGTCGGTCAGCGACGGTGATGGATAGGCGATGTGGCTTCGGAGTATCACAAGCGTTGGCCGCTCGCGCTCGTCGCGCCCGGCTATCAGCGCGTTCTCCATCGCGTCGAGATCTTCAGAGGATTCACCCAGATCGATGACCTGCCAGCCGTAGGCCTCGAAGCGCTTGGCAGGATCATCGGTGAGGGCAATTTCAGTGGGGCCATCGATCGACACATGGTTGTCGTCGTAGGTGTAGACCAATCGGCCCAGTCCGAGGTGGCCGGCAAGGGATGCGGCCTCGTGGCTCAAGCCTTCCTCCAGATCGCCATCGGAAACCATTGCGTAGATGTTGTGATCACAAACCTCGGCACCGAACCGCTCGCGCAGCGATTGCTCGGCCATCGCCATTCCAACCCCGTTGGCGAATCCTTGACCGAGGGGACCGGTGGTCACCTCGATGCCGGTGGTGTGACCGTACTCAGGATGCCCCGGTGTGGCTGAACCCCACTGGCGGAACTCTTCGAGGTCTTCGAGGGCCAATCCGTAGCCCGTCAGATACAACATTGCGTATTGCAGAATCGACGCGTGCCCACAGCTGAGGATGAATCGGTCACGGTCAGGCCACAGCGGGGCAGACGCGTCGTACCTCATGACGCGAGTGAACAACACATGGGCCAGTGGGGCCAAGGCCATGGCAGTTCCCTGATGCCCGGAACGTGCTGCATTGGGCCCGTCCATGGCCAACCCGCGAACCACGCTTATCGCCTTGGCCTCCAACTCATCACTCATCTGACGTCACCTGCTGTGTTTGGGATTCCTGCATCGTACAGTCAGCTCGGAGGCCGAAAACAATAAACGCTGCTGTGTCCTTCTGTGAGTCCCAGGGGACATCCGGATGCTCCCAGCGCTGGTCCCGTCCCAGCCGCTTGCTGGATGCCGGCCGCATCACCATCAGCCCCGGGAGAAAGCAAACTCGATCGTCGATGATCAAGAAATCCGAGGGCGGCGAGGACGGGTTGGTCTGAACGACCCATGCGATTCGCAACGGTGTCGAATGGTGCAATGTCAACGACTGCCGATGCACCGTCGGACGCCGTGCATCCGTTCTCCACCAATACGCCTGCGCCACCCGCTTCACACCATTTGCCGTTCAGGAAGGTGGACGGGTTCCTGATTCCGAGAAGGGACCACCCGCGTGTGGAGCTTCCGGCGGGATCGTCCAATGCGGAATCGTCCTGGTCCACAACGGCGAAGCCGGTGGTCCCCGCGGGTCGGGAGAAACCACTGGGCAGGTCCTCAACGACCTTCTCGATCGCCCTCGGAAGTGATCCGCCGGCGTCGACTGGAACCGCAGCGCATTCCAGGCCGGACAAGCTCATGGCTGCGATTCCCGAACCCGAACTGAGAGGGCGCCCGCCAACCAGGATGTGATCGCTTGTGAAAGCGATCGAGACCGTGGGATCGACAAGGGAATCGAACGCAGTGGCAATTTCGGTCATCGTTCCCTGGAACGAACGCGTGGCACAGACGACCAGTAGGGAGGCACCACTGAATCCGTGATCCAGAAGGCGACCAGCGCACTCTCCCACGGCCCGCGTCGCCATGGGATGTTCGGAAAATGCCACATCTGCGCGAACCCCGCCGGGATCAAACATTGCCGGATCACTCACTCGGCGCTGATCTCCGTTTCCGGGGTGGTTGACACGAACCGCAGAAGCGTGAACGGCACAACAGTGGGTTCACCCCGGTCCAGGCTGACGTGGGCTTCCACGGTGCCATAGTCATCGAAGTCGAGTTCAGCCCTGACCAGGCGGTAAGCGAACTTTCCGGGTTCGATGCTCAGCGGCTGAACGTTTCGGGCGATCTGTTCTGCTCCTCTCAGGAATCGGACTTCCAGCACGGCTTGTGGTTCGTCGTCGTTGGCGCAGCGGATGATCACGAACAGGTGCGGTTCGATCCGGAACGGCGGTTCACCGGGAGCGGCTTCACTGAACTTGATTCCGCCTATGTCCAGACGCGTGGAAGGGCCGTCGACCTCACGTATCTGGAGATCTTCCGCGAACAGAGCCGAAACCACCTGCATGACGTGGTTTTACCGCATCACAGCCGGCGTCCGGACATGGGAGGACCGCCTGGAACGAAGGAGCGACCCGGGCACCGGGGTCGAGCCTTCTACGATGCGGCGATGGCATTGCACTTCCGCACGCTCTCCGAGACTGCTTCCAAGGACCTGCTGACCCCGTACGGGGTGCCCTTCGCTCACGAGATTCTGGCCACCGATCCGGTCCTGGCCGCTGAGGCAGCAGCGAGTGTGGGTTTCCCGGTGGTTGCGAAGTTGTGCGGCGACAACATCGCACACAAGACCGAACGTGGGCTCGTCCGGCTGAACCTGCAGGATGCAGACCAGGTCTCGAGTGCGACCGGCGAGCTTCTGGGGGCTGCGCGCGCAGAGGATTCTGCCACCGGGGTGCTGATCGCACCGATGCTGCGTGGCAATCGCGAGCTGATCGCGGGGATCGCCACCGATCCGCAATTCGGACCGACAATTCTGCTCGGCCTGGGGGGAATCCTCGCGGAGGCGATCGCGGATGTCACAGTGCGCCTCGTTCCGCTGGACACCCCCACGGCTTTGGAGATGATCGATGATCTGCAAACCCGGGAATTGCTGGGTGAGTTCCGGGGGGAACCAGCGGTTGACCGCCAGGCTTTGGCAGCAGTGCTGACAGCATTGTCGGATGCGGTGATGGCTGAGCCGCGCATCCACTCAATCGACCTCAATCCGCTGATCGTCAGCGACGGCAAACCCGTGGCAGTGGATGCCCTGGTTGAACTTGGTGATGCCGGTGGGCCAAGCCCTGTCAGTGAGTTGGACCCTGATGGTTCAGCCACGGAGCCGATGTCCGGATTCGATGCGTTGTTCGACCCGTCGGGTGTTGTCGTGGCGGGAGCATCCACTCATCCGGGGAAATTTGGATTCGTGAGCCTTCACAACATCCTCAGTTGTGGATACACCGGAGGTGTGTTTGCGACGAACCGCGACGGTGCGGAAGTTCTCGGTGTCCAGTCCCTGGAGAATCTGGACGAATTGCCCGAGGGAGTGGCGGACCTGGTGTTCGTCTGCACTCCCAAGCAGGCCAACGCGGACTTGCTCAGGAGCGCTGCCGGCAAGGGAATTCGCGCAGCATTTCTGACTTCGGCCGGATACGGCGAGGCAGGTGAACAGGGGCAGGCTGACGAAGCCGAACTGGTGGCGCTGTGTGAGGAGTTGGGTATCCGGCTGGTTGGTCCCAATGGTCAGGGAATCGTTTCCACTCCGTCATCGTTGTGCGCCCAGATCGTGGCACCTTATCCGCCCGCCGGGAAGATCGGCGTGGCCAGCCAATCGGGCAACTTCGTCTCAAGCTTCCTGAATTGGTCCTGCGCAACCGGCGTAGGGATCTCCCGCGCTGTATCAGCCGGCAACGCCGCCGCAACCTCGGTCGGGGATTTCCTCGACTATTACTCCCGCGATGATGCGACCTCCGTCGGCCTGGCATATCTGGAAGGCATAACTGACGGGCGCCGGTTGGCCTCCACGCTGGAATCCGTGGCTGCCGAAATGCCAGTCGTGGTGATGAAGGGAGGCGCAACCTCCGGGGGAGCACGTGCGGCGGCAAGCCACACAGGGTCCCTCGCAACCGACGACAGAACCTTCGACGGCATGTGCAGGCAAATGGGTGTGAGCCGGGCCGCGTCGGTGGAGGAGGCCTTCGAAGCCGCAGCCACCTTTGCCAGCCAACCACTGCCGGCCGGCAACCGGGTAATGGTGATGACCACTGCGGGTGGTTGGGGAGTCGTCACCGCCGATGCGATCACCCGTCATCGGGATCTGCAGTTGGCAACGCTGCCCGAGGATCTGATGGCTGCCATCGATGAGCATCTTCCGCCCCGCTGGAGCCGCAACAATCCTGTGGATCTCGCCGGCGGTGAGACCCGCGACACGATCCCGACCGTGCTCGAGTTGATCGCGAACCACAACTCGGTGGACGCGATCATCTACCTCGGACTCGGAATCCAGTCGAATCAGGCTCGAATGCTCCGCGAGGGTGGCTTCGGATCGAAGTCCCAAGACAGCACTCAAGGCAGCGAGGACGTGTGGGGGATCGACAGGATCATCGCTTATCACGAGCGCCAGGACACCAGATTCGCCCAAGCTGCCCATGACATTTCCTCCGCGACGCACAAGCCAATACTCACAGCCACGGAGTTGATAGTGGCGTTTCCGGACAACGCAGGCCCGGCGACCGTGCGCGAGACAGGCCGACTCTGCTATTCGAGCGCCGATCGTGCTGTGGCCGCACTCGGGCATCTCGTTCGCCGGTCGGCCTTTCTTCAGCGAGGAAACCCGTGAACGGACCTTCGCGAATTGCCGTGATCCTCGGCGCGGTCATTCTGGTCTGCGGCCTCGTGGTTGTCGGGATTGCATTCTTCGACGGGACAGAAGATGCCGCCCTGGCAGAACCTTCATCCCCGTCCGCAGCGGCCGTGACCCCCGTGCTCTCCGCCCGGCGGATTCCATCGTGGACAACAGCGTCCCTGGCTCGCCACGAGATGGCCGCTGCCCTTGATCCCCTGATGGATCGGGCCCCGGTTGACAGCTGCCTGCAGGTCGGCGACGGAGTCAACGTCCTGTACTCCCGCAACGCCGAGGCGCAACTCATTCCCGGCTCCAACCTGAAGCTCCTTACGGCCCCGGCAGCCCTTGACATTCTGGGCGGTGACACAACTCTCGACACCCTCTTCCTGGCAGATTCCGAGATCGCAGACGGCACGATCAACGGCAATCTGTACATGGTTGGTGGAGGAGATCCACTTCTGACCTCCGACGGGTACCAATCAATTCAACGCAAGTACACCCTGCCGGAAACCGATCTGGAAGCGATCGCAGACCGACTGGTCGAGCTGGGTCTGACCGAGGTGACGGGATCAGTGGTTGGCGACGCCACCCGTTATGACGCTGACCTGTATGTGGACTCATGGCAGAACTACTACCTCGCCGATGGAGAGGTCGGAAGCCTCTCGGCGCTGCTGGCCAACGACGGCTGGTTGGTGGATCCCACCACCGGGACTGGTGCCAGCGGGCCGACCGATGACCCTGCGGCACACGCGGCATCCGTACTCACCCAACTGCTGCGCGAACGAGGTGTGGCGGTGCAGGGGCCACCGGCATCCGGGCAGGCTCCGGAGGGCTCGGTGGCCGTGCACACCACGCCATCCCTACCCATGAGCGCGCTGGCGGACGATGTGTTGGTGTATTCCGACAACACCACCACTGAGTTGCTGGTCAAGGAAATCGGCTTGAAGGTGAGTGGCGAACCCACAACAGAGGCCGGAGTCCGGGCAATCGTCGAGTGGGCGAAAACCAAGGGCTATCCGGTCGAGGCTTCGGTGCTGGTGGACGGTTCAGGTCTGTCCTACGACAACCGCATCAGCTGTGCACTTCTGGGATCAGTTCTGAGAGATTCCGGCCCCTCCGGCACTCTCTCGGAATCCCTCGCGGTTCCAGGCGAACCAGGCACCCTTGTGGACCGTTTCACCGGCGAGGAGTGGACCGGCAACCTGCGGGCAAAGACGGGGAGCCTGAATGTGGTGAAGTCGCTCTCCGGATGGCTGGCCAGCAGAACCGGAACCGATCTTGATTTCGAAATGCTGTTCAACCCGAGCGAGCGTCGGGCCGGCGTGAAAGACTCGGAACTCCAGCAGGAGATTCTGCGGACTCTCCTGGACCACCCGATCATCCCATCGTTGAATGAGGCCGGCCCGATCATGGAAGGCTGATGAGCAGCTTGGACTCGAGGAGAATGCCCATCTTCCCGCTTGGCACTCCGCTGCTGCCTTCCCAGCTGCTTCCCCTGCAGGTTTTCGAGCGCCGTTACGTGGACATGTTCGCCGAACCGAGTATGGACCGCGGGGACGAGTTCGGTGTGGTGTTGATCGAACGTGGCAACGAGGTCGGTGGCGGGGAAGTTCGTACCCTCACCGGATGTACAGCGGCAGTCCTCGAGATCCATCGCGAACAAGACGGAAAGGCCGCTTTGTTGTCCATGGGCGCCGAGCGTTTCAAAGTCGATCAGTGGTTGCCGGATGATCCGTATCCGCTGGCTGAGATCACGATGGACCCCGATCCTCCCGCGGATCACCTGACGATCGAGGATCTCGCCGGCGCGGCAAGGGAGGCCACATCCACGGCTTCGCTTGCGTGTGAGTTGGGTGGCCCACCGGTACCTGTCGATCTGGAATGGTCAGGCGACCCTGTCATCCGGCTCTGGCAACTCTGCTTGATGGCGCCGCTGGGTGCCCTGGACAGACACCAACTGTTGTGTTCTCCGGATGCAACAACACGGCTCTCGCTGTTGGTCGATTTGATGTCCGCCCAGCGGGTACTGCTCGAAGCAAGGCTTCAATAGTGGGATCCACCCCAACGTTTGCTGAGCGTCCTGCGCGGCGAGCAGACGTTCGCGTGCTACAAACATGTACGTCGACAGGAGCGAACAGTGACTGACAACTCAGGTTCGAAGAGCTTCTTCAGCCCTCGAGAACCGGACAAAGGACCAACCGAGCAGGTACGCGAGCTGGGAGATCTCGTGGTCTCCTACACGAAGCAGGAGACCATCGATCCGCTCAAAACGGTCGGAGCCAACCTCGGATACGGCATCGCGGGAGCGATTCTGATCGGTGTTGGCTGGATCTTCGCCCTGTTGGCGCTCCTACGGGGCCTGCAGACGATCGACACCTTCAACGATCCCCTGATCCCCGAGGGTGGCCGATGGACCTGGGTGCCATACGTGATCGTCACGCTCACGGGCCTCGTGATCGTCGGCGCGTACGGATGGATGGTCCAGAAGAGACTCAACGAAGGAACCGACAAGTGAGCACCGTGAATGACCAGAAGATCAGCCGGGATGACATCAAGTCGAAACTCACCGATATTCAAGGTGAAGCAACACAAACGGTCGAATCCGCAAAGAACCAAATCGTCGCCGCAGCTGCCATCACGGCGATTCTGGTGCTGATCACGATGTTCCTGCTCGGCAGACGCAGTGGCAAACGGTCATCCGCCGTGATCGAGGTCCGACGCGGCTGATGCTGGAGAACCTGCGCTCCGCGATCATGCGGGCATTGTTCGGCGCTGGTCTCGGTGGGGAGATTGCCGACCGGGGAATCAACTGGCTTTCATCGCAGACCCGCGAGGCAATTGCCCGGGATCCCCAACCAGTCACCGAGGCTCGCCTGGAACCGGGGGAGACCTACACGATCATTGCCCGTCCAAAGCCGACTCGTACCGAACGCAAACTGGCGAAACGCCAATCTGGGCTGGCGGCGGCCGAAAGGAAGCTCAGCCGGGCGACGGCCAAACAGAAGAGGGCTGCACGGAAACTCCAGAAGCTGCAACGCCGCATGAAACGAACCCGTCGGGGATCCAGGAAGTACAGGCGTATTGCCGCTCGGGAAGCCAGGGCAGGAGCCCGATTCGACAGGCTCATGGCCCCGGGAAAGAAGCTTCGGTTCGTACGTCGCGAACTCGGCGCCACCGAGACCGAACTGGATGTCCTGCGGTCACAGAGCTTTCGGCGTGCCCGACAAAAACTCATCGGCAGCGACGCCCAGACCGACACCACGATCTACAGCTGACATACCCGCGAGGTTCTGACCACATCATCGTCTCGGAATCCCGAACCACTGCCCGGCACAGCAGGGAATCGACTCGCTGTGCCCACCGGAGGCAACCGTGAATGCAACTCTCGAAGAAGGCGATCTGGTCCAACTGGTCGACAACAAGGGAAGGCGCTACCAAGGCACCCTCACAGTCGGAAAAGAGTTCCACTTCCACTCCGGAATCATCGCTCACGATTCGTTGATCGGCCTTCCGGAAGGATCGAGCATCCGCTCGACAAAGAATCAGGCGTTCACGATCATCCGACCAACGTTGGCGGAGTTCGTACTCAAGATGCCCCGCGGCGCCCAGGTGATCTATCCGAAGGATCTCGGCCCGATCCTGATGCTGGCCGACATCGGTCCCGACATGGTCATCCTCGAGAGCGGTGTCGGCTCCGGTGCCCTGTCGATGGCCATGCTGCGTGCAGGTGCCACGATCGTCGGGTATGAACTCCGGGAGGACTTCGCCAATCGCGCCAGATCCAACGTGGAGCGATTTCTCGGACCCGAAGCTCTGAGTCGCTACCGCGTCGAGGTTCGTGACTGTTATGACGGCATCTCCGAACGAAACGTGGATCGGGTGGTTCTCGACATTCCCGAGCCATGGCAGGTGGTTCCCCACGCTGAGGAGGCGCTCCGCCCCGGAGGAATCATCCTGGCGTACACACCAAGCGTCATGCAGGTGAGTCGACTTCGAGAAGCCCTGAGCAAGGGTGGATTCTTCGCCCAGGAATCGATGGAAGTCCTGAACCGTGGTTGGTACGTGGAAGGCCAGGCCGTCCGACCGGATCACCGCATGGTTGCCCACACAGGGTTTCTGACCCACGCGCGCCGCAGAGCCGACTGACCCCTTAGCCTCAGCGTTGAAATGAACGCGTTGGACCTGATTCTACTGGCACTGATCGTGATGGCCGCCGTGGGTGGTTGGAGGTTGGGTCTGATCGCGCGTGCCCTCGGCTGGGTTGGAGCGCTCCTGGGCCTGGCAATCGCGGTCAGTACGGTCCCTTCGATGGTTCGCTGGATGGGAACGCCGAGCGACACGGCTGTGTTTCTGGTGAGCGCTGCGGCTTTCATTCTGCTTGCCACACTCGGCCAGACACTTGGTGTGGCGATTGGTACCAGGCTGCGTCCTGCAGAACAGGAAGGCATGATCCGCCGCGTGGACTCCGCTGGTGGATCACTCCTCGGGGTCATGGGTGTTGTGGTGTTGGTCTGGCTGCTCGTGCCGTTGATGGCAACCACGAACGGATGGATTGCCTCGGCAACCAGGAACTCGGCCATCGCCAGATCGATATCGGATCACTTGCCTGATCCGCCGGAACAGATCTCGACCATAGAGAAGAGCTTGGTGGGAGGACACCTTCCGGAACTGTTTGCAGGCCTTGTGCCCGCCCCCGAGCTGGATGCACCCCCAGCTGGCTCGCCGGTGACCGCCGCGATGCTCGATGGGGCGGCGTCGAGTGTCGCAAGGCTTCAGGGCAAAGCGTGCGGGCTGATTCAGTCCGGATCCAGTTTCTCCGTGGGGGAAGGACTCTGGGTCACCAACGCTCATGTGGTGGCCGGAATCGAGAGCGTGGAGTTGACCGCTGCTGACGGCCAGACCGTCGGCGGGGGCCAGGTGGTGGCCTTTGACTCCGACCAGGACCTTGCGCTGGTGCGCAGTGACCTGCGGCGGCCTTCGCTGGAACTCGGTGAGGCGGCAGTGGATCAGGGGGGCCTGGTGCTCGGGTTCCCGGGGGGCGGTCAGTTCGAACCATCGCCCTTTGCTGTCGGGCGCCGGCAGACCGCTACCGGTTACGACATCTACGACCGGAATCTCGTCCTGCGGGAACTGGTCGTGCTCGCAGCAGAGTTGGAACCGGGGGATTCGGGAAGCGCGCTGCTCAACGGCGAAGGTCAGGTCATAGGAATCGCAGTGGCAACCGCACCTGACCGCGCGGGGGTGGCCTACGGGCTGAACGCCAGTGCCATTGCCGATCTCCTTGCCGCGAACCCGGAGCCTGCCAGTACGGGTGAATGTCTGCGGTGAATCGGGAATCACCTGCGCCGGGAGGGTTCACCCGCGCAGGCCGGAATCACCTGAGCGGTCCGGTCCGGCGTTGACTCACTCGGCTTCGATGTAGATGCACTCGCCAGGGCACTCTTCAGCGGATTCAATCACGCCTTCCAGCTCGCCGTCGGGAATCTCTGCGAGCCCCTCGGCGCCACCCGGGTCACTGAAAATCTTGTCACCCTCCTTGACATAGGCCAAGCCGTCGTCGAGAAGTGCGAACACCGCGGGAGAGATCTCCTCGCACAAGCCGTCGCCGGTACAGAGGTCCTGATCGATCCAGACCTTCATTGCCATTGTGGTGACCTTTCCGCGAATTACTGGGGAAGGTCATTGTAGGCACATCGCAATATTTCGACGGCAATCCCCGGCGAATCTCCAGATGATCGAACGCTGCGACGGGAGTTGTTTCAGCCATTGCCGTCCCAACCCGGGGGATTGGCGCTAGAACACTTGGATAGACGCGTCACCGGAGGTTCATGGAGGTTTTCAGTGGCAAATGAGGAAACACCGAATACCGAAGAGGAGAATTCCCACCTGAGGGATCAGGTGGCAGACCTCGAGGACGAGATCGCGTCGTTGGTGCGACGACTGCAGGATGCGCCAAAACGGGTGCGCACGCTGGAAGAACGACTTCTTGAAACCAAGGGTCAGCTCGCGCAGGCCGTGAGCCAGAACGAGAAGTTGTCCTACACCCTCACCGAATCCAGGGACCACATACAGGCTCTGCGCTCCGAAGTCGAGAAACTCACCCAGCCACCATCCGCCTACGCCACTTTGCTCGGCTTCAACACCGACGGAACCGTGGACGTGCAAGCTTCCGGCCGGAAGATGCGGGTGGAGGTTTCCCCCGGGCTGAACCTCAATGATCTCGCCAAGGGTGCCGAGGTGGTTCTGAACGACGCCTACAACGTGATTCTGAGCCGCGGGCCCGACACCTCCGGGGAAGTCGCAACCTTCAAGGAGCGCCTGGAGGATGGACAGCGTGCGCTGGTGGTCGGGCGCGCCGACGAGGAACGTGTCGTGGAGATGGCGGATTCACTGACGGAGGTGTCCTTGCGGGCGGGGGACACAGTCCTGATGGATTCGCGATCCGGGCTCCTCACGGAGAAGCTTCCCCGACCCGAAGTTGAAGAACTGGTGCTGGAAGAGGTTCCCGACATTGCATATGCCGACATCGGCGGTCTGGACGATCAGATCGAGATGATCACCGACGCAGTCGAGTTGCCGTTTGTCCATCAGGATCTTTTCGCCGACTACTCCCTGCCTGCGCCGAAAGGCATCCTTCTGTACGGCCCTCCGGGCTGCGGCAAGACCCTCATTGCCAAGGCAGTGGCAAACAGCCTTGCACACAAGGTCACAGAGGTGACCGGTCGGGAAGCCCGGAGTTACTTCCTCAACATCAAGGGCCCGGAGTTGCTGAACAAGTACGTGGGTGAAACCGAGCGACACATCCGGCTCGTGTTCGAGAGAGCCCGCGAGAAGGCGGAGGACGGCACTCCGGTGATCGTGTTTTTCGATGAAATGGAGTCGCTGTTCCGCACCAGGGGCACGGGCATCTCCTCAGACATGGAAGCCACCATCGTTCCCCAGCTCCTTGCCGAGATCGACGGAGTAGAAACCCTGCGAAACGTGATCGTGATCGGTGCCTCCAACCGTGAGGATCTGATCGACCCGGCGATTCTGCGTCCGGGACGCCTCGACGTGAAGATCAAGATCGGCCGACCCGATGTGGAGGCTGCTGCAAAGATCTTCTCGCAATACCTGACGGTTGATCTTCCCCTGGATGCTTCGGAGATCGACTCGCTGGGTGGTGGTGACCCCAACAAGGCCGTGAGCGCCATGATCGAGCAGACCGTGGACGAGATGTACCGCGACGATGAAGCGAATCAGTTCCTCGAAGTGACGTATCAAAATGGCGACAAGGAGATCATGTACTTCAAGGACTTCTCCTCCGGAGCGATGATCGAGAATGTCGTGAGGCGTTCGAAGAAGCTGGCGATCAAGCGGGAACTCGCTGGTGCCGGCAGAGGTCTCAGGGTCCAGGATCTCCTCGATTCGATCCATCAGGAATACAAGGAACACGAGGATCTGCCGAACACCACCAATCCTGACGACTGGGCGAAGATCTCAGGCAAGAAGGGCGAGCGAATCGTGTTCGTTCGCACACTCGTGCACGAGGAACCCGACAATTCTGTCGGTGGTCGCTCGATCGAACGAGTGGCAACCGGGCAATACCTCTGAACCGCTAATGGCTGTCTCCAAGATCCTTGGCATCGAAACCGAGTACGGCATTGTGGTGCGCGGAGGCAACGATTCCAACCCGATTTCAGCTTCCTCGATGCTCATCAACTCCTACATCAACTCACTCAAGGCCGACAGCGGTGAGGCTGCTCGGGTTCCCTGGGATTTCGAAGATGAGACGCCCGGCAACGATGCCAGGGAAGAGACCCTGCGACTGTCAGTTGCTCCTGAGGTGGAGACTCATCTGGTCAACACGGTGCTGACCAACGGCGCCCGGTACTACGTGGATCACGCACATCCCGAGTACTCCGCGCCGGAGTGTGCTGACGCTGCCGAGGCAACCTTGCACGATCGGGCGGGTGAACAGATCCTTCGCGAGTCGATGACCGCTGCATCGAAGTTGCTGCCTCCCGGCGAGGAAATCGTGGTGTACAAGAACAACTCGGATGGCAAGGGCAACAGCTATGGCTGCCACGAGAACTACTTGATGAGTCGTTCACTTCCCTTTGATGAGATTGTTGCTCATCTGACGGCACACATGGTCACCCGGCAATTGTTCACCGGTTCGGGCAAGGTCGGGTCCGAGGTGCCCGGCAGTCGCACTGATTCCACTCCATTTCAGATCACGCAGCGGGCAGACTTCTTCGAGGAAGAAGTCGGTCTGGAGACCACCCTCAAGCGCCCGATCATCAACACCCGCGATGAGCCGCATGCGGATTCCGCCAAGTACCGCCGACTCCATGTGATCGCCGGCGACGCCAACATGAGCGAGGTCGCAACGTTCTTGAAGTTGGGGAGCACAGCGGTCTTGCTGGCAATGCTGGAGGACTCACTGGGGGGCGAGCCGATGCAACTGGACGATCCGGTCCCCGCAATGCACGCAGTATCGCTGGACCTGGGCCTCGGGCTACCGCTGCGGATGCGCGGTGGGCGGACCATGACGGCGCTCGAGATCCAATGGGAGTTCCTCCACCGTGCGCACGCCTGGGCCGATTCCGAGGGGCTGGATGCCGTGGGTGGGGATGAGGTCGGAAACCGGATCCTCAGTCTCTGGGAACAGGTGCTGACAGGGCTGGATTCCGACGTGCTCGGCCTGGCACGCCAACTGGATTGGGTTGCGAAGTACCGGCTGTTCGACGGATACCGCAGGAGGCATGACCTGGAATGGACCGATGCGCGGATCCGGGCAATGGATCTGCAGTATCACGACCTCCGGGCCGGCTCGGGGCTGGCGGAACGACTCGGCCTGGAACGGATCACCACCGATGAAGCCGTGATCCGGGCCACCCGGGAGCCACCCCCGGACACTCGCGCCTACTTCAGGGGACGCTGCCTGGAACGGTTCAGTGATGAGGTGGTGGCCGCCAACTGGGACTCAATCGTGTTCGATGTCGGAGGCTCCAACCTTCGGAGGGTTCCCATGATGGAGCCGACCAGGGGCACGCGTGATCATGTTGGTGCGCTGATTGATCAGGCGGATTCTGCTTCTGACCTCCTGGACCTGATCGGGCAGTGACAACTGGGCCTGGTCGGGCAGTGACAGCCCCTCACCGCCGTGTCGGGCTACGTTTGATCCAACCGGGCCACTCTGTGGCTCCAATCCAGTGATGGAGGTGAGTCATGGCAGAGCGTGAACAGAAGAAGAAGCCGTCACCGCGACGTGAGGAGTCCGTGGAGGAAGAAGTTGATCCTTCGGCTTCCGGCGACAAGCTCAAAGCTGAGCTGGATGACCTGCTTGACGAGATCGATGACGTGCTCGAAACCAATGCGGAGGACTTCGTGAAGTCCTACATCCAGAAGGGTGGGGAGTAACCGCTCCATTGGCAGCCGGTAAGGTCCACGCGGTGAACCAGTCCCATTTCCCTCCCGAGGACGATCCCGGCCCAGACTTCGCGGCGCTGGTCCGTCAGGCCGGCTTGTGGCCGGATACTCCGACTTCCCTGTCCGGAGCTGAGGTGCCTCATGGCACCACCTGCGTCGCTGTCAGGCATTCGGATGGTGTTGTGATGGCGGGCGACCGACGTGCAACATCGGGCAATTTCATCAGCCACCGGTCGATCGAAAAGGTGTTCCCGGCAGATCAGCACAGCGGCGTGGCAATCGCCGGAGCGGCTGGCCCCGCCTTGGAACTCGTGCGTCTGTTCCAGCTCCAGCTGGAGCACTACGAAAAGGTGGAAGGATCACCCGTCAGCCTGGAAGGCAAGGCCAATCAGCTCTCCCAGATGGTCAGAAGCCATCTTCCGGCCGCGATGTCGGGCATGGCGGTTGTTCCGCTCTTCGCCGGGTTCGACACCGCTCGGGGTCTGGGGCGTCTGTTCCAGTACGACATCACGGGCGGTCGCTACGAAGAGCACGATTACGCCTCCGCGGGCTCCGGGAGCCTGCACGCCGGCACGGTGATCAAGCTCGGCTGGTCACCTGACCTCAGTGTGGACGAGGCAATTGACCTCACACTTCGTTCATTGCTCGAAGCTGCCGATGAGGACTCAGCCACCGGTGGCCCGGACATGTTGCGTCGAATATTTCCCGTGGTTGCCAACATCGGCGAAGCCGGGTTTGAACGTGTTGCAGACGATGACCTCGAGCAGCGCTTCGTCGCTTTGTTCGAGCAGTTGGCCGCCACCCGCGGGGCGGAGCGCGACAACTTCGTGGAGGGGACCAACTCATGACGATGCCGTTCTACGTTGCCCCCGAACAAATGATGAAGGACCGCGCGGACTACGCGCGCAAAGGGATCGCCCGCGGGAGATCCCTGGTTGCCTGCACCACTGCCGATGGCATTGTCTTGTGTGCAGAGAATCCGTCCCGCCTACTCCGCAAGATCTCGGAGATCTATGACCGCATCGCATTTGCCGGTGTGGGCAAGTACAACGAGTTCGACCAGCTCCGCATCGCCGGGATCCGCCACGCGGATCTGAAGGGATATTCCTTCAGCCGCGAAGACGTTGAAGCGAGGAGTCTGGCCAACAACTACGCCCAGATTCTCGGCAACGTGTTCACCCACGAGATGAAGCCGATGGAAGTGGAGATCCTCGTGACCGAAATCGGTGCGGATCCATCCGGTGACCAGCTGTTTCACATTCTCTATGACGGGACCCTGGTTGATGAGACCGGGTTCAGCGTGCTCGGCGGCGACGCCGAAGTTGTGGGTGAACGCATGCGCGAGGCCTGGTCTGAAGGTTGCACCGCTCAAGAGGGTGTGGTGGCGGCGGTCGGAGCGTTGGCGGGAGAGAACTCGCTCGATGCCGGGGATCTGGAAGTCGCCCTGCTCGAGCGGACCGGGCCGCGGCGTCGGTTCCGACGATTGTCCGATGACACCGTCACAGAATTCCTGGCTGGCTGAGAACTGGCTCGCAGAACCGAACCCTCCGCCGTTCCGAGTAGGTACCGGGATAGGTTGAGGACTCATGGAGCGGCGAATCTACGGCCTCGAAAACGAGTACGGAGTGACCTGCACCCTGCGCGGTCAGCGACGACTCAGCCCGGATGAGGTGGCCCGGTACCTCTTCCGACGGGTGGTGAGCTGGGGCCGTTCCTCCAATGTGTTTCTCGCAAACGGCGCCCGGCTGTACCTGGATGTCGGATCACACCCCGAATATGCCACTCCCGAATGTGACTCCCTGCATGATCTGGTGGCACATGACAAGGCGGGGGAGTGGATCCTCGAACAACTTCTCGACTCTGCGGAAACGCGATTGGCCGAAGAAGGCATTCGAGGGGACATCTACCTGTTCCGCAACAACACCGATTCCGCCGGCAACAGCTACGGCTGTCACGAGAACTACCTGACTACGCGCTCCGACGAGTTGATTCACTACTCCGACGTGCTGATCCCCTTCCTGGTGAGCCGTCAGATCTATGCCGGAGCGGGAAAGGTGCTGCACACTGCCCGCGGCGCCCAGTTCTCGGTCTCACAGCGCGCGGAGCACATCTGGGAAGGCATTTCCTCGGCCACCACGCGGTCGAGGCCGATCATCAACACCCGCGATGAACCCCACGCCGACTCGGATCGGTTCCGTCGCCTGCATGTGATCGTGGGCGACTCCAACATGAGCGAATATGCAACATTCCTCAAGGTTGGGGCGTGTTCGTTGATTCTTCGAATGCTGGAGGATCCAGCTGTGGTGTTTCGCGACCTCACCCTGGAGAACCCGATCAGGGCAATACGCGAGATCAGCCATGACCTGACATTCGACAAGAAGGTTCGTCTCGCCAACGGTCGGGAATTGTCCGCCATGCAGTTGCAGGCGGAGTACTTCGAACGAGCGGACCGATACGCCCAGACCCACAACCTGTCTCCCCAGGAAAAGCAGGCTCTGACCATGTGGGAACACGTCATGGTTGGCCTGGAGTCGGATCCGTTCTCGCTGCATCGCGAGATCGACTGGGTCACCAAGTTCCAACTGATCGAGGCATACCAGGCAAGACATGATCTCAAGCTGAGTGATCCCCGAATCGCCTTGCTCGATCTCCAGTATCACGACATTCGCCGAAGTCGCTCTGTGTTCTACAAGCTCCAACGAGCCGACCGTGTGGAGCGTGTGGTCACTGATGCGGCCATCGCGGAGGCAGTTGAGGTCGCACCGCAGACCACTCGGGCCCGTCTCAGGGGAGAGTTCATCCGCCGAGCCAAGGAACGCAAACGCGATTACACCGTGGACTGGGTTCACCTGAAACTCAATGACCAGGCGCAACGAACCGTGTTGTGCAAAGACCCGTTCCGGTCCCACGACGAGCGTGTGGATCGATTGATCGAGTCTCTGTAGAACATGCCGAACTTCCAGACGGGCTCGGTGACAGGTGTCCTCGACGAGCGGCAGGGACTCCAGAAAGTGTCGCTGGCGATGGCGGACGGCAGCGAAGCCCACGGATACGTACTGACGGAACTGATCGGCGACGTCTCGCTCGGCGACGAAGTGATCTGCAACACAACCGCCGTCGAGCTCTCGCTTGGCACCGGTGGCTGGCATTTCGTCCACTGGAATCTGTCGCGGTCAGAACTCGATGCCCCGGGTCCGGACCACATCATGAAGATGCGCTATACGAGCCTCCAGAGCGATGTGGGTACAAGCGAACTCTTGTATCCCGAGGCCGCCGACCGGGCAATCGAAGGCACACCAGTCGTTGTTTGTTCGCTGCACAGTCAGGTGGCCATGGTCGCCCTCGGGTTCGCTGCTGCTGCCCACGGCAGGAAACTCGCGTATGTGATGACCGATGGCGCATCGCTGCCGTTGGCCATGTCCGATCTTGTTCAGGCGCTGATCGACCGTGGCCTGATCTGTGGAACAGTCACCGCTGGACATGCCTTTGGCGGCGACCTCGAAGCAGTGACAGTGGCGTCGGCGTTGGGACTGGCAACACATGTTCTCGACGCAGACGCGATTGTGCTGGGTATGGGCCCCGGTGTGGTCGGTACCGGCACCGAGATGGGCACCACCGCAATAGAGGTGGCAGGGCTTCTGGACACGGTCAACAAACGTGGAGGGAATCCGATCCTCTGTCTGAGAGCCTCCAGCGGTGACCCACGGCCACGCCATCAGGGGATTTCACACCACATGGAAGCAGTTCTCGAACTCACCTCCACTGTTCCCGATGTGGCGTTGTTGCCCGGGATCACCGAGGGGCTTTCCGGGGTGAATCCCGTTGCGTTGGAACAGATCCCGGATCCCGCCACGCTGCTCGCCCAGGCCGATCTCCGAGTGACCACGATGGGACGGGACCACACCGAGGATGAACTGTTCTTCGAAGCGGCAACGGCGGCAGGCGTTCTGGTGGCGAAGAAACTCTTGACTTGATCAACTGCCTTGACAGCTCCGAAGTGGGTCGCGGTTCCCTCATGCAACGTTGCTCACCCGAATAGGATCAGCAGGTGGACAAACTGGAACGATTGCTGACCGTGGCCGCGCTGATTCAATCTTCGGCCAATGGAATCAGTGCCGAGGAAATTCGTGAGAGCACTGGTGCGTACAGCTCCGATCAGGCCGCGTTCCATCGAACCTTCGAGCGGGACAAAAAGGATTTGCTGGACATGGGTGTCCCGCTCACCACAAATCCGGACCCGGACGAACCGTCGGGTTCGATCTACCGGAGCAGCCCCAAGGAACGAGAAATCGCGGATCCAAATCTGACTCCGGCTGAACTGGCCGCACTGCGGTCTGCCGCGGTGGCCCTGGTGCTGCAGGACGAAAATCTCGAACAGGTCGCTGACGCGGCTGAGGGGCTGAGGAAACTCGGCGGACTCTCAGATGAGCCTGCGTCGATCGCTGCCGCCGAGATGGCCATCAACGACACGGTGCGAACACTGTTCGAAGCGATCGTTGATGGCAAGTCGGTGTCCTTCCGATACCGGGACACGGCCCGCCAACTCATCCCTCGTCAGATCGTGCACCGCAGCGGCCATTGGTATCTGAGGGCCACGAGCGCCGAACTCGCGGATGACCGCACATACAGAGTCGACCGAATCCAGGGACCCGTGTTGGTCGATGCGGTGCCTGTCGCCGACATTCCCCAGGATCCGCTCAACACGCTGCGAATGCGACCGTGGGAGTTCGGCGGCGGTGACGCTGTCACGGCGCTCGTTTCACTCGATGCGGAAGTCGCCCCATCGGCATTCAGCGAGTATCCGGACTTGCCTGTTCGCGATCAGTTGGGAGATGGAACGACGGTTGTGGAGTTGGAAGTCAGGAACCCTGATGCCCTCAGCAACTGGCTTGTCGGATTCCTCCACCGGGCCGAGTTGATTGATCCACCGGATCTTCGAGCCGGATTCATCGACTATCTGGAGGCGTTGGCCGCTCCGGATGCCGTGCAACCGCCAGCAGTGGAAAGGACCTGACATGCCCAGGAAGCCGAACGCAAATGACCGTGTACAGGTGCTTCTGTCGGTGCTCCCATGGTTGGCGGAGAACGGATCCGCGACTCTGGAGGAACTTGGCATTCGATTCGACTGCGACCCGGAAATTCTGAAGGAAGATCTTCTCTTCGTCTTCTACAACCTCGAACCGTGGACTGGCCCGGACGCAATGATCCGCGTGGAGATATTCGACGACGGTTTGGTGAGTGTGCAGCTGGCCGACTACTTCAGCGAACCTCTCCAGCTGGAACTGACCGAGGCACTGATGCTGCTGGCAGCAGGGAAGTCCCGGATTGACCAACTTGGAGATGGTGAAGCCCTGGCCTCCGCAGTGCAGAAGCTCGCCCTCGCTATCGGTGAAAGGGCCCTGGACGGCGTTTCGGTTGACCTCGGGTCTGCAGATCTTGAGTTGATGCGGGAGATGCGAACAGCACTGGGCAATCGCCAAGCCCTGGAAATCGACTACTACACCCAGGGCTCGGACTCGCGTGCCACCCGAGTCGTGGAACCTCACGAAGTTCGCGGGATCGACGGCCATTGGTATCTGACGGCACATTGCCGGACTGCCGAGGGCACCAGACACTTCCGTGTTGATCGCATTCTGAGGGCAACCCCAAGCGGTCCGACGGGGGCCTACGAGGTTCCCGAAACCGTGGATCCACCCAAAGCTGGACTGACCGAAGGTGGAACTCCGGTTGAGTTCCGTATCCCGACCGACATGTTGTGGATCCTCGCTGATGTACCCGAGAGCAAGGTTGCGGAACCCGACGAATCCGGCGACCGAGTGGTGGTGACCGTACCGATCCACGGAGATGCCTGGCTTGATCGACTGCTGCTTCGTCTCGGTGTGGATTCAGAGGCAACAGATCTTGCGGCCAGCGAGGACCTCGGAGCCCGCCGGGCCGCCGCAGCAGAGTCCATCCTTGCGCGTTATCGGTGACACCGTTACCTGTGACTCCGGTATCGGCGCCCTGTTATCAGTGACACGGGGTGTGGGGGATAACATCACCCGGTGAACGATGACGGTGGCGGGGTGCCTGACCCAATTCCCCGAACCCACCGCCAGAAGCGCGTGAGTTCTTCTGGCACTCGAAACGTTCTGGAGTGGATAGTCGTGATCGCCGGCGCCGTGCTGGTGGCGCTGCTGATCCGGAACTTCGCTGTTCAGTCCTATCGGATTCCCAGCGAGTCAATGATGCCCACACTCGCCGTGGGCGACCGGGTGCTCGTGAACCGCCTGAGTTATGACATTCATGACGTGAACCGTGGTGATGTCATCGTGTTCCGGCGCCCGGCAACGTCTCCCGCTGCTCCCGGCGAACCCGCCGACCTGATCAAACGGGTTGTCGGCCTACCCGGTGAGACCATCGTGGCCACTGATGGAATGGTCTATGTGGATGACAAGTTGCTCAACGAGCCGTATCTGCCAGATGGCGAAACCACCCTGAATCTGGACGAGCCTGTGGAAGTTCCTGACGATCAGTTGTTCGTAATGGGAGACAACCGGGCCAATTCCGAAGACAGTCGATTCATCGGAACGATTCCGATCGAGTCTGTTGTGGGTAGAGCCTTTGCAATCATCTGGCCCATAAACCGCATCTCCGGGCTCTAGCTACTTCCGCCGCGCTCGTTCTCTGCTTTCCTGGCCGTATCGAAGTCAGGAACTCCGCTGCCATCTGCGGGAATGTCGGGTACTCCAACCATCAGAGGGTTGCTGCGGCAAACGCGTCGACGTTGGTCCCGACCACTCCGTCAGCGCCACGCTGAAGAGCCCGGCGAACGCTGCGTGCATGATTCGCGTCATCCGCGAGCAGTAGCCGGGTGAAGCGGTGAAAGAGCGCAACCGTGCCCCCGGTGAGATCGAGTTCCGGCATCAGTGCACCGTCGATCCCCATTGTTTGCAGCGCGGCTGCCAACCGCTCCGGGCCTCCCTCGTGGGCTGCCGGCATGCAGGTGTGGATCAATCTGCTGGCTTCATCACGCTCGCGTAGCCCGCCCAGTAGATCGAGATCTCCGGACAAGACCCACAGTTCGTCAATGCGGCCGAGTTCGCGTGCTTCGGTGATGAGGGCCTCCGCAGTCCGGGCATCATTCACCTGAAAGCCGAGATGGACTGGCCTTGGGTCCGGGAGATGCGGATCGTCTGCAATTGCTGCCATTCCGGCCGGCGTCACCGTTCGGGCTCGGCGCTTCCTGAACAGTGAGGCATTCGACACAGCCCCGACGATCTGCCCATCCGCGAGTTCAACCTCCGAGAGCACACCAGTGGCTCCCGGACCGCGCGGTGTGGGAGTCGGCTCCCCGGTGGACTTGTGTCGAATCCGCAGAAACAGAACCGGGGGCGTCAGCAGGGGTTCGACCATCAGTGGCATCAAGGTGAGTCTGTCAGAGAAATTGTGCAGGGAGCCTCAACCAGCAGCATCCGAATGCCGATGGATGAAGGTGACAACACTGGGCGCACCATGGCGCTGATACGGGCCGCCTGCTCGGATTGTGGAGACCTGGAACTGCATTCACAAGACCTGACGGTTCGGGTCTGCATCCAGAACAGATCCTCCAGCTATCGATTCCGCTGCCCCATGTGCGACATGATCGAAGTGCGGTCCGCGGAGGATCACGTGGTCAATGCCCTGTTGGCCGCTGGTGTGCGATACACGCAGTGGAATCTTCCGGCAGAACTGGCCGAAGCACATGTGGGGGAAGCGATCACCCATGATGACGTGCTCGACTTCCACGACCTGCTCACAACGAAGGACTGGTTCGGCACTCTTGCCTCGATGACACGACGCTGATCCATCACATTTGCAATGGACCCCTGCCTTCGCGCCCGCCACACGGCCTGATTACGATGGCGTCATGTCTCCAGCCGCACAGCTCGGCTTCATCGTGGAGAACATTGGCGGTGGCGAGATTGTTGTCATCATCTTTCTCGCACTGGTGGTTCTGGGCCCCGAACGTATTCCGGAGATGGCTCGCAGTGCCGGCCGCACGATAAACAACCTCAAGAAGCTCGGCACAGACATGACGGGCGACATGAACGACGTGATGAACGACCCGGCGATGCAGCCGATTCGCGAACTCGGGGAATTTGCCGCCAGACCGAGGCAGAAGCTGGCTGAATACGCACTCGAAGCCGAGGCCGCGGAACGCGCCAAGGCTGCTGCGGACAGCACACCGGACGACTCATCCGGAGATTCCGATGCCGACTTGCCTGCAATCGCGGACCGCGCCCTTCCACCGGCTGTGCAAGACCAGGAGGTGGAGGGACTTGCAGCTGAAGTGGCTGCCGGTGAATCGGGGTCCGCAGCCGAAGCGATCGCTGGCGAGACAGCTGCTGGCGAGTCCGACCCGGGGCCGGACGACACCTCAGCGAACTCCGACGATGGGCTGGGTTCCGACGATGGGCTGGAGTCTCCGGAGCGCTCGGCCGGCACAGACGAAGCCAAGTGACCTCCAGGCGACGCCTCCTTCGCGGGGCCGAAAGAGATCCTGGCCAGATGGCGATGACGGAGCACCTCCGCGAACTGCGGAAGCGCCTGTTCATCAGTCTGCTGGCTGTGGCAATCGCCCTGATACCGGCGTTCTTCAGCTACAACCTTCTCGTCGATTGGCTCAACCAGCCATATTGCACAGCAGTGACGGCTCTTGATCCCGAGGCAACCTGCAAGTTCCTCGAGGTGAATCCAGTTGAACCTTTCGCCCTGCGAATGCGGATCGCCGGATGGGGCGCAGTGATCCTGGCCATGCCCGTGATCCTCTGGCAGATCTGGCGATTCGTGGCACCTGGCCTCTACAAGACCGAGCGCCGGTACACCCTTGCGTTCGTGGTGGCCGCGTTGGCATTGTTCGCACTCGGCGGTTCGATTGCGTACTTCACACTCACTCGGGCCACTGAATTCCTCATCGCAATTGCGGGCAGCGAAGTGGAAGTCCGGTCCGGCATCGGCAGCTACACCCGCTTGGCGATGTTCATGATCGTCGCCTTTGGTCTGGGTTTTCAGGTCCCGGTCTTGATGGTTGCGCTTCAGATGGTCGGAGTCGTGACGCCACAGAAGCTGGCAAGCTGGCGCCGTCCAACCATTCTTTTGATCATCGTGCTGGCGGCAGGAATCACACCGTCGGGCGACCCGTTCAGCCTATTCGCATTGGCAATACCGATGTATCTGCTGTACGAGTTGAGCATCCTCCTCGGTCGCTTGATCGTCCGTCGCAAGGCCAAGGCTGCAGCAAATGACAACTAGCCATTTTTCCCACGATTTCGAGCTGGATGAGTTCCAGATCCAGGCCCGTGAAGCCATCGCGGAAGGTACCAACGTGCTGGTCGCAGCACCGACCGGTTCTGGCAAGACCGTCGTGGCGGAGTTCGCGATAGACGAAGCACTCAGGAGCGGGGGCCGAGTGTTCTACACAACTCCGATCAAGGCTCTGTCGAATCAGAAGTACAACGATTTGAAGGCGGTACTTGGTGGAGAGCGTGTAGGCCTCCTGACCGGAGATCATTCGCTGAATCCAGGTGCCGACGTGGTGGTCATGACCACCGAAGTACTGCGCAACATGGCTTACGCCGGTTCCAGCGCACTCTCTGACCTCCAGTGGGTCGTACTCGACGAGGTGCACTTCCTCCAGGACCGCTACCGCGGTCCGGTCTGGGAAGAGGTGCTGATTCACACTCCGGCGCGGACCCGCTTCCTTTGTCTGTCAGCCACCGTTTCGAACTCCGCGCAACTGGGTGCCTGGATCACTTCCATCCGGGGTGAAACGCGAACGATCGTCGAACACACGCGGCCCATCGATCTCGAACACCTCCACATGGTGGCGGATCGTCAAACGCACGAGATTCGCCTCACTCCACTGCTGGTAAGTGGCTCTCCCAATCCGAAGGGCAGCAGGTTCGATCAGGGTGATCGCCGGAGCACCAACCGAACTGGGCGACCCAGACTCCGATATCGCACTCCGCGCCGCACCGAGGCGGTCGAGGAACTCAACCGTCTCGGTCTGCTGCCCGTCCTGTTCTTCATTTTCAGCCGAAAAGGATGTGATGAGGCCGCCCGACTGGCGTACTCGGACGGGCTGAGGCTCACCACGGCCGAAGAGTCGCAGCAGATTCGGGAAATCGCCGATGCTCACATGCAGACATTGAGTGACGCAGATCTTGACGTGTTGGGGTACGACCAGTGGCTCGATGCCCTGTGCAACGGCCTTGCCGCGCACCACGCGGGGATGGTGCCACCATTTCGCGAAGCTGTTGAGGAATGTTTCGTTCGCGGACTCGTGAAGGTCGTGTTTGCGACCGAAACACTGGCACTGGGCATCAACATGCCGGCGAGGTCGGTGGTTATCGACAAGCTCACCAAGTTCACGGGTGATGGCCACGAAATGCTCACGCCCGCACAGTTCACCCAGTTGAGCGGCCGGGCCGGCCGACGCGGCCTGGACACCGAGGGCACCAACGTCGTGCTCTGGAGTCCGTACAACTCGTTCGATCAGATGGCCGGATTGGCTGCCAGCAAGGAGTTCCAGCTCCGGTCCGTGTTCCGGCCCACATACAACATGGCCGCCAATCTGGTTGAGAAGTATGACCGTGAAGAGGCCGAGCGAGTCCTCGCCCGTTCCTTCGGGCAGTTCCAGGCAGATCGGTCAGTGGCCGGCAACCGGCGCGAACTCGAACGGCTGCGAAATGAAGTCCGCGACCTGCGGTCGGAGTTGGCTGAGATGACGGAAATCCAATCGGAGCAGATCGGCGAATACATCAGGCTGGCCGACCAGGAGAAGAGGCTTCGGCGCAGCAGCAGCGACTCAGACGCCAGACAGCGCTTCCTGGCCGACCTGACCGTCGGAGATGTGATCGAAGTCTCGACCGCAAAGGGAGACCGGCTCCTTGTCGTGATTTCCACCACCGTACGGAAGAACCGTCCGAAAGTGATGGCCTTGACGGCCCGGGCGAACCCGGTTCGGCTGGATGCCAAGACATACTCCTCCCCACCACGGCTCGTGTCGCGACTGGATCTGCCGGTTCCTCATCAACCCAACGACAAGTCGTTTCAGGAGGAAGCGGCCGCTCAGTTGCGCCGGATCAACACGAAGAAGCTGAAAAAGGGGCGGAAGCGTCAGCAAGCGAC
>JAUXGW010000068.1 GCA_030621865.1 Actinomycetes bacterium | reverse complement strand
AGCAGCCAATGTCAGGGACACCGGCGCCGTGCCGCCCGGCCGGGAGGCAGTTCCTTTCATATTCGAAACGTGCGCCGAGAATCCCGAAATCGGAATCCCTGCCACGGCCGCCGGACTGGGGAAGGGGCAGTTGCCCGGCATGCGTCCCGCCAGATTTGTGCAGGACCTGATGCCGCGCGAGGTGACACTTCCGGCTGCCATGGCGATAAGCGGCGCAGCCTTCTCGCCGATCATGGGAACAATGGACCGACCGAGCCTCCGGCTGCTCATGGCGTTGTTCAATCTGCGCCTCGGACTGTGGCTCCCCAACCCGTACCACCTGGATCAGGGAACTCCCCGAGCCGGGGGAACGGGGAACAACGCAGGCGAACACCGTGACAGTTCGAAGGATTCGGGATCTTCGAAGAAATCTGTGAGAAGGCCCGGATACCGATACCTGTGGAATGAAATGCGCGGGCACTCGAGCATCGAGGATGACTACCTCTATGTCAGCGACGGAGGACACTACGAGAATCTCGGCCTCGTCGAGCTACTCCGACGCGGTTGTACCGAGATCTACTGCTTCGATGCCTCCGGCCAGCCCCCGGGCCGACTCGCCTCGCTCGGGCATTCAATGGCAATCGCCAAAGAGGAACTCGACGTGGAGTTCGGCGACTTCGCCAAGCCGGAATTCAATCCCGAGTCGGGCTTGACCACCAACTTGTGCACGGACATCCCCTACCACTACCTATCCGCCGATGGCAGCAGGAGCCACGATGGTGACTACCTGATCCACTACCTGCCTCTGGGCGTGGAGAAGGACAGTCCCCACGATGTCCGTGAGTACCAACTCGAACAGGCGAGCGGCTCGGAAGACGATGAAGACCATACGAAACAGTGGCGGTTCCCCTGGGACTCCATCGGCGATCAGATATTCGATCACCGACAGTTCGAGGCCTACCGCGCGTTGGGTGAGTCAGCCACAAAACACATGCTGAAGCAAGAGAGGAACAATGGCGCTCCTCGCTCGCCTGAAGAGACTCCGGACGGTGCCTTGGCGAGACCGCCATCGCCGTCCTGATCCCACCGGGGATCACCATGGCCCGTTCTCGGTGTCAACTTCCCTCCAGCACCACCAGGCCATCACGGAGCGGTGGGGAGCATAGGGATCCCCCAGATCGGCCATCTCCTTTTCTGTGGGAGGCACGTCAAGGCCGTGGGCTCGGGCGTATCCGGCCCGCACTGCCAGATCTCCCACCGGCCACACGTCGGTCCGTCCAAGGTCGAACATCAAGAACATGTGCGCTGTCCAGGGACCGATTCCGCGTACCTGGCAAAGATGCCCGATCGCCGCCGCATCGGTCATCCGGGCGGTGTCACCCAGCCTGAGGTCACCCCGGATGGTTCTCTCCGACAGATCCGTCAGGGCCCGGACCTTCGCGTTGCTGAGACCGGCGGATCGAAGATCTTCATGGGTGCGGGCCGCCACCGCATCTGCATTCATCGGTGTACCCACCAAATCCCTCACCCGACCGAAGATCGTTCCCGCAGCGCGACCACTCAACTGCTGGTAAGCAATCGCCCTGGCCAGTGCTTCGAAACGTTCTTCGCGTCGCGTCAGGCCAATGTCGTTGGGTGGGCCGTGACGATCGAGCAACTGCCGCGCCACGGCGTCGTTGGCAGCAACTCTGTCCGCAGCGTCCGCCCAGTCACCGGGGGTTCTGGCCGATCTCACCGTGTCAGGTTGCCACAGGCACCGATGGGTCCCCGGATGTGATTCGATGTCCCGGTGGAACTAAACGCTGCAGCCATCTGCGACGCGATCGCCCGGGAACATCCGGACCGCGATTGCCTCATCCACCGAGACCGCTCGTACACCTGGAGTGAAACCGCCGCCCGGACGAACCAGTTGGCGAATCTGCTGGTGGCCAACGGACTTGGATGTCACTCAGAATTTGGATCAGTTCCCCGGTGGGAATCCGTCCATGACCAGATCGGCCTGTATCTGTACAACGGGATCGAGTACATGGAAGGACTGCTGGGAGCATGGAAGGCCCGCGCTACACCCTTCAACATCAACTACCGATACGTGGCAGAGGAACTCCAGTATCTCCTCGAGGACTCACAAGCCGGTGGTTTGATCTTCCATGCGGCGTTTGCTCCCACCCTGGCTGAAGTCCTTCCAGAGCTTTCACAGGCCCCAAGATTGCTGCTCCAGGTTGCCGACGAATCCGGCAACGCCTTGATGGACGGCGCACTCGACTACGAGCAGGGGCTGGCCTCACAGGATTCGGTGCTCGGTGCCGGCCTGCGCGACTCTTGGTCCGGTGATGACCTGTACATCTGCTACACGGGTGGAACCACCGGCATGCCCAAGGGAGCGATGTGGCGTCAGGCTGATTTTCTGGTGTCAGCACTCGGAGTTGTGCGGCGGGATGGATCCGACTTCGAATCGATGGACGAACTCCTCCAACTCGCCACGGGTACGGTGCGGGCACTCCCGGCACCACCCCTGATGCACGGCGCGGCCCACTGGAACGCACTCTCGGCCTGGGCTGCCGGTGGGGCAGTCATCATTCAGGATCATCCGGAATCAATCGACCCGGATGATGTGCTCAGTACCGCGGAACGCAACGGGGCGACTTCCTTGCTGGTGGTCGGTGACCCGATAGCCAGACCCATGGTGGACGCGTTGCGCCGGGGTTCGTATGACCTTCACGCCGTTCGCCATGTTCTTTCCGGTGGAGCAATCCTTTCTCCCTCCGTGAAGGCCGAACTGCTCGAACTGATACCGGGTGTCACTGTCGTGGACGTGTTGGGTTCAAGTGAATCGGGGCGACAAGGTGTCTCGATGACACGCCCCGGCGAATCTCCCGATGCCTCCTTCGCTCCCTCGGCTACCGCCGTGGTTCTGAGCGACGACATGGCCCGCCACCTGTCCCCCGGTGACGCGGAACTCGGATGGCTTGCACAGACTGGTCGGGTCCCCCTCGGCTACCTGGGCGACGAGGCGAAAACCACCAGGACGTTTCCCTTGATCGACGGCCTGCGGCACGCAGTGGCCGGAGACAGGGCACGCCTGAACGCTGACGGCAGCATCGAACTGCTCGGCCGCGACTCGGTCTGCATCAACACCGGAGGCGAGAAAGTCTTCGCCGAAGAGGTCGAGACGGCTCTGAAGACGCACCCTGATGTGTTCGACGCCGTTGTCTGCGGCCGGAAATCGGAGCGTTGGGGACAAGAAGTTGTGGCTTTGATCCAACTCCGGGACGGTCGGGACCCGAGCGATTCGGACCTTTCCGCCGCCGCCGGGATCCATGTCGCCCGATACAAGCTGCCGAAGCAAATCATACGTCTGCCGCAACTGGTTCGGGCACCCTCGGGCAAAGCCGACTACCGGTGGGCGATAGCCGCCGCGGAGAAGGCTCGACCCGGACCCGATCAAACCCGGACCTGATCAATTGTGAAGTCCGCCATACGATCCCTGCCTCTTGATCGCCCATACGACCTGAACCGCACCCTGAGGCCATTGGCCGATGGCGGAGCTGACCCGACCTGGCGATTCGGGCCGGACCGAGCGGTTCGTGCCATGTGGTCACCTGAGGGTGCGGCCACGGTTGAGATCACCAGGGAGGGATCCGCTCTCTCTGTTCGCGCCACTGGCCCCGGCACCGGCTGGGTCCTGGACCGCTCCGCGGCGTTGACCGGATTGACTGACGACCACAACGGATTCAATTCAGCGCTTCATCCCCTCACGGACCGTTTGCACCGGGACAATCCGGGAATGCTGTTTGCCCGCTCCCTCGTCACGTGGGATCTGCTCGTACCGACGGTTCTCGGACAGCGTGTGACCACTTCGGAGGCCCGGGCGAGTTGGCGTCAGATTGTTCGCAGGTTCGGTCACGGTGCGCCCGGGAGTTCCGAGGTACGACTTCCGCCAACACCCGACACAATTGCGTCATTGGCCGATCACCACTGGCATGTCGCAGGAGTCGAACGCGGCCGAGCCGACACCATCAGGAAGCTGCTCACGGTGCTGGGCGCCATGGACAGGACCATCGGGGATCCCGGAATCCGGAGCAACCCGGAGCAAGTGACCGAGTTCCGCAGGGTCGTGGAGTCAGTCCCCGGCTCAGGACCGTGGACCAGCACCGCATTGGCCATCGCCGTTTTCGGAGATCCCGATGTTGTCCAGCTCGGGGACCTTCACATTCCCCACACCGTCACCAACGCCCTGGCCAACGAACCTCGAGGCCATGACGACCGAATGGTCGAGATTCTGGAACCGTTCCGCCCCCACAGAGGCCGTGTGGTTCGCCTGATCAAACTCTCAGGACCCAAACCCGCCCGTAGAGGACCGAAGTACACACCCATGCCGATCGCCAGGATGTGACAGCCACCCAAACACCCAGCCAAGACGACCAGAGCGTCAAGATACGACAACGACAGCGCACCGACCACTGTGGAGGTCCCGGCGCCACGGTGCCCGTCAGTCCGTGTCCGTCAGTCCGCCGATCCTGTCAATCCTTGGACGCCACGGCGTTGGGAGTCACGTTCATCTTCGGCTCGAACGCTTCTGCGGACACTTCCTCCTGGTCAGCGCTGTGCATGGTCCGCATGGCCTCCCGACAGGTCGAACACGGCCCGTAGAACTCCTCGATGACCGCGAGATCGCACCTGGGACAGGTGAACTCGATGTTCCCCACCGCGGTCTCGACATCACCGCTGCCTGGATCGGTCACTTCCATTTTGTTCCTCGCCTGTCCGTCATGATCGCTTGCCTGTCATTCTCTTCTTCCTCGTCTTCTCTTCCTGTCATGCCCGTTTGCCTGTCATGCTCGTCTGCCCGTTTCGTCCGGAGGGCCGTCCACACCAGATGTCCACACCAGATACTGCATCATCCACCGCGTATTCACAGGTAATTCCCAGGGTTCGCGCTCTGGTTGCCCACAGGCGGTCCGTCGTATGGTCAGTTCATGAGCACATACGCACCGCTTCTGGAGGAAATCGATGTCACCTTTGACGTGACCCTGGCCGACGGCCGGGAGGAACAGGTTCAAGGGGCCGACGCCTACCAGCCCGAACAGTCAATGACCACGTTCTTCAGTACCGGTGGCCGTCACCGGATCGACTGCTGGGCAGTCAGGATGGCCAGCTTCAGAACCGACCAGATCGTGGCAATCCGGCGTCTCGCACCCTGACTCATCTTTAGAGTCGCCTGCCTTCTTGCGAGTATCGTTGTCGAACGCCCATGAGCAACGAAACCTCCCCCGCCGACGCGCCCGAGATCGTAGTGATAGGGGCCGGCCCAGCCGGCCTCACCGCCGCGTATCAGCTATCCAAGGCCAACCGAACCTGCACGATTCTCGAAGCCACAGATGTGGTCGGGGGCATCTCACAGACCGCCGAGCGTGACGGCTGGCGGTTCGACATCGGTGGACACCGATTCTTCACCAAGGTGGCACCGGTCAACGCCTTCTGGCACGAGATCCTGAATCAGGGTGAGTTCCTTCTACGTCCCCGGATGAGCCGCATCTACTATCAGGGCAAGTACTACGACTACCCGATCAAACCCCTGAACGCCCTGAGGAATCTCGGGCCGGTGGAGGCAAGCCGCTGCGTCATTTCCTACCTGTGGGCAAAGATTCGTCCACCCAAGGACCAAAGCACCCTCGAGGGTTACGTCGTGGCCGATTACGGACGGCGCCTGTACGAACACTTCTTCAAGACCTACAACGAGAAGGTCTGGGGAATATCACCGTCCAAGCTTTCCTCCGATTTCGGGGCCCAGCGAATCAAGGGCATGTCCCTGTTCCACGCCGTCTGGGAACCGATCCGTGCCCAATACCTGGGCAGCCGCAAAGACCGCTCAAAGCAGGTCACGAGCCTCATCGAGGAGTTCGAGTACCCCAAGTTCGGCCCCGGAATGATGTGGGAAACCTGTGAGCAGCTACTCATCCGAGCTGGTTCCGAAGTGGAGTTCGAACGTCAGGTCACCAAGATCAATCGCATCGACGCCGGTGCGACCTCGGTTGTCACCGTCGATGACAGTGGCAACGAACAGGTCTACCCAGCCGACGAGGTCATCTCGTCCATGCCCTTCTCGCTGCTGGTGAAGGCCATGGATCCCCCGGCACCAGCCGAAGTGATTCAGGCCGCGGAAGAACTCCACTTCCGCGATTTCCTCACCGTGGCCCTCGTGGTTCCGGAGGAGGATGGATTCCCCGACAACTGGATCTACATCCACTCCCCCGACGTCAAGGTCGGCCGAATCCAGAACTTCGGCTCGTGGTCGCCCTACCTCGTCAAAGATGACAAGACCTGTCTGGGGCTCGAGTACTTCGTGTTCGAGGGCGACGACATGTGGACCAAGGATGATGAAGATCTGATCGAACTCGCGCGTCGTGAGCTCGGGGTGTTGAACCTGGTGAACCCGGACGCCGTTGAAGCCGGATATGTCGTTCGCATGCCCAAGGCCTACCCGGTCTACGAGGAGGGTTACCAGAAACGGGTCAAGGTGCTCCGCGACTGGCTCGGCGAGAACGTGCCAAACGTGCATCCCGTGGGCAGAAACGGCATGCACAAATACAACAACCAGGATCACTCGATGCTGACCGCCATGCTCACGGTGGAGAACATCGTCGAGGGCGCCGGACACGACATCTGGAGCGTGAACGTCGAGGCCGACTATCACGAAGAGAGCGGCACCCCCAAGGGTGACACTGGTGGAACCGGCAGGGACGCCCCGGTGCTACCGGCACGCGATCGCACTTGAGGATTCGTTTCCAGCTGGAGTTCAGCCGGTCGGGGGCGGTCCGTTGCGCGCAATGTCGAGCACTTGTGGTCCCAGCCAGTCGCCGATCACCTCGGCATATTCATCGGTGAAATGCAGGCCATCGGTTCTCTTCTCGGGATCCAGCTCGCCGCCCTCCTGCGATGCCAGCCAGCCCTGGAAGTCGATCAAGGTGACCACTCCCGGCCGCAACTCTGCTGCGGAGCGAATCAGTTCATTCAGACGATCCACTCTGGCGGGATCCGACTCCGGCAGTCCCTGGAATCCTTGATCCCTGCCGGCTTCGAAGTGGGGATAGGTGCTGAGAACCACTGTTGCTCCACGAGAACTGAGCAGGTCGATCGCTGACAACAACTCCGACAGCAGATACTGATCCATCTCCGGTTCTCCGAGGTGCCGCCAAGTGTCATCGCCCAGGAGACGCCGGTCTACGAGTTCCCATATCCCTGATGACAGAACGACAACTTCAGGGTCGCGCTCGGACAAGAGCTCGGCGTAGCGGTTCGACCACTCACAATCCCCAGCGAAGGACTCGATTTCCCTCAGGAATCGATATTGACCACCTCGAGCCAGTGGACAACCCAATCGACCGGCGTTCTGCACAGTCACACCGGACTGATTGTTGGCCCAGGACGCGAGTCCAATACCGAGGTTGAAAGCCACAGAGTCACCGACAACCAGGATGTCGGCGTTTCCGGTTGTTGTACGGCGAGGACTGGCCGGCGGGGCCGCGGGCAATTCCACGGACAGGGCATCACTCGCGGTGCCTTCGACTTCGGGAGGCGCCGGTTCCGCCTGAGCCAGGTCGTCCGCGATCATCCGCCCGAACTCCTGCGCTCCCTCGGCGGACAAGCCAATTCCGTCCTCACCGCGGAGATTCTCGTCGAACTCGCCTCCGGGGAAACTCTGAATCGCGCCCGCTGCATCGAGAACCTCGATCCCCAACTTCGGCGCAGCTTCAGCGATCAGTTGATTCCATCGATCCACGCGGGCCGCAGAATTCTCTGCCGTTTCAGCGACCGGAGCATCCTTGGCGGCGTTGTCGTTGAGCACTTTGCCATACTTCGCACGTTCGGGGTCCTCGGACAACGTCGGTTCAACCGGATCTGGGGCCGGACCCGTGTAATTCATGTGGGGAACATTGGCCACCATCACCGCTGCCCCCGACGCCTGCAGGTCGGTGAGAAGTTGCTGCAACTCCACCCTCAAGAAGTCATCCAGGGTGGAGTCACCAATCGATGACCACGGCTGCTCCACATCCAGTCGACGGTTGGCCACATCACGAACCGCAGTCCAGACCACCACGACCTCCGGCTTCTGCTGAGCGGCGGTCGCCTTCCACAGATCCTTCACGGGGCCACAACGGGCAACATCTCGCTCCACCGTGCCGCTGGACAGTTGCACCCATCCTCCGAGTGCTGACCCGCAGTTTTCCGCAGTGGCCACCGAGGTCTCGATGGGGGCTTCCGGTGTTCCGGTCAGTTCCAGATCCAAACCGTTGGTCAGCTGATCACCGACAAAGAGAACACGGGTGGGCGCAGGTGGAATCGTGGTGCTCTGCGCTGATTCAGCCGACGCGAGCTGGCTCGCTTCCGGCAGGTCCGATGTGACCACGAGGGTCATCACGAGGATGATCGCAGCAGCGGGCAGGGCAATCCGCTTGCCGTAACCCTTGCGAATCCAGCGACGCTGAGAGATGGGGAATTCGAAGAATCGGAACATCAGTGCTGCTGCCGGCAGGGTGACGGCAATCCTGAAGCCGAACAGGGGCCACTGAGACAGACCGGTCCGAGACGGTGTCAGCCAGAGGAAAATTGGCCAGTGCAGCAAGTAGACGCCATAGGAGATGCGGCCGAGCCAGAGTGCCGGCCTCACCGACAACACGCTCGTCAGCCAACCTTTGCTCAGCACTGCCGTGATCAGGATGGTTGTGGATGCGGCGGTGAGCAGAAGGCCCCACGGATACAACCACTGGCTGTTCACGGTGGCCGTGTTCCAGAGGAGCAGGGACCCTGCAACACCGATGGCTCCGAGCCACGCCACCGTTCGGGGAAATCGTGCACCGAGGTCCCTGAGCCGGACCACGCCGACACAGGCGAGAATCCCACCGGCCGCAAGTTCAGCCAGTCGGGTGTCAGTGCCGAAGTAGGCCCGTGGGACACTCTCTGCTGCAAAGAACCCGTTGAGGGCTGCCGAGGCAATCAAGGCCACGCCGAGGACGATCCCGAGAGTGGATCGCCCACTGAATCCGCGGTTGCGACTCCAGCGCAGGACTCCGAGAGCCGCCACCGGGAGGATCAGATAGAACTGTTGCTCGATCGCCAGGGACCAGAAGTGTTCCAATGGCGAGGGAGCCGCGAACTGGTCTCCGTAACTTCGATCATCGAAGATGAAGTGCCAGTTGACCAGTTCCGCCAACGACCAGGGAACGTCGAGCCGCAGAGATCTGAGCTGATCGGAGGACCAGATCCCCACTGCACCCATCAGCAACACAATGCCGAGTGTCAGCCATGACGCCGGAAGGAGCCGGCGGAATCGGCGCGTGAAGAACCCTCTCAAGGAGATCTGTTCGTCCCGTCGCCATTCCTGCAACAACAAGGTGGTGATCAGAAAGCCAGAAAGTGTGAAGAAGGTGGAGACGCCCAGAAACCCACCGGGAATCCACTCGAATCTCGCGTGGAATGCGAGAACAGCGATCACTGCCACCGCCCGCAAGCCGTCCAGAGCCGGAACCCGTCCCAACCCGTCCTGATCCTGCCTTCGCCGCCTTGTCATCCGCGCGTGGCCGGGATCCCTGTCAGTCATCGTCCGGCGGCAGCCCACTGGGGCGCACCCGCGACTCCAGGTAGCGGCCCGGCCCAGTGGATCTCAGACGCCCCGACAGGGTCGGTGCTCGCAGTGAGAGTCCCCACCACGTGACTCTCAGTTCCGTCTCGGCCATGGTCCGGAACACCGCCATCTTCGAGTTTCCGGCAACTCGATCCTCGAACGTGATGGGAATCTCGGAGATCGTCAGTCCGGCTTCTGAAATCCGGTATGCGGTTTCTATCTGGAACAGGTAGCCGTTGGCCCTTGTGCCGGCAATGTCGATCCTGCGCAGAGCTTCGGCGCGGTACGCACGAAATGCGGTGGTGGCGTCCTTCATGCGCAGTCGAAGCATCCACCGTGCGTACGCATTCCCCCAAGAGGAAAGACGGCGCCTGATCCAGGTCCAGTTGGGCACGCTGCCACCCGGAACGTAGCGGGAGCCGACAACCACGTCGGCGCCCTCCGAGATTCCACCCAGGAGATCGGGCAGAACCTCTGGATCATGGGAAAGGTCGGCGTCCATCTGGGCAATGACGTCGTAACCGTCAGCAAGCGCCCGGCCGAATCCGTGGCGGTATGCCGCACCCAGACCAGCCTTGCCGGGTCTGTGAAGTACCTCTACCCCGCCAAGTTCGGCCCCCAGACGTTCGGCGATGTCGCCCGTGCCGTCAGGGCTGTTGTCGTCGACGATCAGGACGTCCAGGTCAGGGACTGCAGCACGAACAGCGCGCAGGAACGGTTCGATGTTCTCCGCCTCCTGATATGTGGGCACCACCAGCACCTTGGACATCGAACAACATTAGTGGTCGCCTGCAGGAAGCTGAAGGCAGGCCTCAGTCGTTCGCGCAGCGCTGATACAGCGTGAAACGATCGGTGTCGGCAACAAGACAGAATTGTTCATCCAGCACGTCCCCCGCCGCGGTGCTTCCCGAGAGCACGGAATCGTTGGGTTCGCTCCAGCCGTCGAGAAGATCGGAGAGGATGACCCAGTCGGTCTGAGCCAGTTCAGCAGCCAACTCACCATCCGGGGAATCAGCCAGTCCCGGATCCATCTCTATGTACCTGGTGCCCGCAGGAAGCTCCGGGAACAGGTGATACAGCCATGCATCGCTGTAGGTCGTCCGGCTCAGGTCGTTCGGTCCGACGATCAGTGATTCCCCGGACTCGGACTCCTCATGGAGAACGTCGACGATTGTTTGAGCTTCGGTGGCCGCGCCGGCGTCACCGAGATAGAAGAGTCGGTCATCTCGCTCCACAACGTGACCGGAGTCATCCGAACCAAACGTTTCCTGAACGAATCCCAGGTAATTGCTCACGGGATAGTAGGGAATCACCAGGATGAGGATCAACGCCGGAATGCCCACTGCCACCCAAGCTCGCGCGTTTGGCGGGAAGTCCGGATGCCGGCGCTGAATCAGAACCACGAAAGCCGGGACACACACCGCGAACGTGATTCCGCTGACCCAGGCGAG
>JAUXGW010000007.1 GCA_030621865.1 Actinomycetes bacterium | reverse complement strand
CCTGCCACCGCACGATCCGCAGTTCCGCCGCAACAAGGAACGCGTCAATCGCGATGCCGAACGTGAGCGGATCGAACTCACTTGGGATCTGGGTGATGACCCGAACACCGAAGACACTTCCACCCGTCCCCTGGCACCGACCACCTGAGCCCGCAGGGAGCAGGGAACACAGCGCAGGGAACACAGCTCGGGGAACCCCGAGCGGAGTACATCCCGGCGGGGCGGATCCATTCCGCGATGAGCGCGCTCGCGGAGCTTGCGACGCTTCGTAGACTGGTCGGATGACCGAGGCCCATCAACGACCGCCATTGGAAGCCCGGGACCGTTACCTCAACCGCGAGTTGTCATGGCTGGACTTCAACGAACGTGTCCTGGCTCTGGCGGAGGATCGCAACGTTCCGCTTCTGGAACGAGTGAAGTTCCTGGCCATTTTCAGCGAGAACCTCGATGAGTTCTTTCAGGTGCGGGTGGCGGGCCTGAAAGATCAGGTTGCTGCCGGAGTGCGAACAAGAACCCCCGATGGCCGAACCGCGGCTGAGCAGCTGGAACTGATCAGCTCCAAAGCTGCCTTGCTGGCTGCGCGTGCCGACGAGATTTTCCTCGGGCCTGTCACGCAGGATCTCTCGGATGCCGACATTCATTTCCCGACCTGGTCCCAGCTCAGCGACGAGGATCACGAATGGCTCTCGGCGGAATTCGAGAAGCGCATCTTTCCGGTTCTCACTCCACTCGCCGTCGACCCGGGCCACCCGTTTCCCTACATCTCGAGCCTGTCGCTGAACCTTGGTGCTGTGGTTCGCGATCCAGTCACCGGCGAGCGCCGATTCGCCCGCGTGAAGGTTCCATCGCTCCTGCCGCGCTTCATCGCCATGCCTGACGGCACGAGGTTTGTCCCTCTGGAGCGGGTGATCAGTGCGCGCCTCGGGGCTCTGTTCCCGGGTATGGAGGTCGAGGACAGCGTGGCTTTCAGGGTCACGAGAAATGCCGACCTCACCGTGGAGGATGAGGAAGCCGACGACCTGCTCGAGGCAATCGAGATGGAGTTGCGCCGCCGTCGATTCGGCAAGGCCGTGCGGCTTCAGGTCGAAGACGACATTTCCTCGGAATCCCTGGAGCTGATCCAGACCGAACTGGAACTCTCCGATGAAGACGTGGTGGCCCACTCCGCCCCGATTGGCCTGGGCGGGCTCTGGTCGGTTTACGCCCTCGAGCGCGATGACCTGAAGTACGACGAGTTCCAGCCGGTCACGCAGCGCAGGTTGCAGGCCGACGAAGAGGGAGTGAAACCCGACATCTTCAGCGTGATCAGTGAGTCAGAAGTTCTGCTCCAGCATCCGTACGACAGCTTTGTGTCCTCCTTCGGGGAGTTCGTCCGTCAGGCTGCCAGGGATCCCAAGGTTCTGACCATCAAGTTGACGCTCTATCGAACGTCCGGCGAGAGTCCGATCGAGTCGTTGATCAAGGCTGCGGAGATGGGCAAGCAAGTCGTCGCCCTGGTGGAGCTCAAGGCCCGCTTCGATGAGGAGAACAACATCGAATGGGCACGTCGTCTGGAGGATGCCGGCGTACACGTTGTTTATGGCCTGGTGGGACTGAAAACCCACACCAAGACTTGCCTGGTGGTTCGCGAGGAAGGTGACGGCGTGGGTCGCTATTGCCACATAGGCACCGGCAACTACAACGGGCGCACCGCGAAGATGTATGAGGATTTCGGTTTGTTGACCGCAGATCAGGCGCTCGGGTCCGACCTCAGCCAGATGTTCAACTACCTGACCGGTTACAGCCGCGACGTCCACTACGAGAAGTTGCTCATTGCTCCACACCAGTTGCGGAACCGCCTGGTGGAGCTGATCCGACGTGAACGGGATGCTCCTGCGGGCAAGGGGCACATAGTGATGAAGATGAACAGTCTCGTGGATCCCGACATGATCGATGAGCTGTACGCAGCGTCCGGGGACGGAGTGAGGATCGATCTCATCGTACGAGGTATTTCCTGCATCCGACCTCAGGTCCCGGGACTCTCGGAGAACATCCGCGTGCGCAGCATCGTCGGTCGTTACCTGGAACATTCACGCATCTACCGTTTCGCCAATGGTGCGGGGCCGGGTGCACGAGTTCAGTTCATTGGTTCTGCGGACCTGATGCCGAGGAACCTTGACCGACGTGTTGAAGCCATGGTCCCGGTGGAGGACGCCGAACTTCAGGATCGTGTTGACGAGGTCCTGGAAATCGCTCTCAACGATGTGGCCCTTGCGTGGGAACAGACGGATGATCGCTGGAGCCGGGTCGAGGGGGCGGACCGCGTCGAGAGTCATGTGCTTCTCCAGGAATCAGCGCACAAACGCGCTGAGGTGGAGTTGCGTTGAAACAGATCGAAGCTGCAGGAGGAGTCCCCTGGCGATATGTGGAGGGCAGCTTGCAGGTTCTGATCGTGCACCGGGATCGATACCTTGACTGGTCGTTCCCCAAGGGAAAGCTCGACGAAGGTGAGAGCCACGAGCAGGCGGCTGTGCGTGAGGTCGAAGAAGAGACCGGCTTGCTGTGTTCTCTCGGGAGCGAGTTGCCCGAAGTGCGATACGTGGTGACAAAACCCCGCAAAACTGGCGGAGGCACGAGGTCCCGCCCCAAACGTGTGCGTTACTGGTCGATGGAGCCGATGTCGCCGGACGCCGGCCTCTCGCCGGAGGATCCCGAGGAGATCACCGCCGCGGAATGGGTCGAAGCCGCAGAAGCCCCGGAAAGACTCACCCATTCGGCCGATCGAGCGCTCCTGGAATCGTTCCTGACCTCGCTGAAGTGACCCATGCCACAGGTGCGCAGGCACCGATGTTCACCTTGCGTTCACCTTGGCGGTGTTGGGTGTCCACCCGGGTTGCGTACGTTGCTCACTGTCAGCTTGGACAACCGAAACGCGGTTGCGAACGGCAGGGAGACACAGATGAGATTCGGTTCTCGAATGCGATGGATGGCGGTGCCGGTTGCGGCGGCCCTCGCTTTGATCGGTTGCAGCAGCTCCGATGACAGCTCCGATGATGATTCGGCGCCGGCGGCGAGCGACGAGGCGATCACCTCGTTGAGCAAGAAGCTCACCGGTGGCGGTGCGAGCTTCCCCGATGCCTTCTACCAGGCGGTGAACGCAGACTTCAACGAGATTCACGGTTCGGAGATCGTGACCTACGCCAAGAGTGGTTCCAGTGATGGCCGCAATCAGCTTGCTGAACAGACTGTTGATTACGCCGGCTCCGACTCACTCCCCAAGGATGATGAAACCTTCGCCGGGGACATCCTTTTCTTCCCGACCGTGGCAGCACCGATCACGGTTGCATACACCCTCGATGGTGTTGATTCCCTCGACCTCACTCCCGACGTGATCGCCGGGATATTCCAGGCGGAGATCACATCCTGGGATGACCCTGCCATCGCTGAGGCCAATCCTGATGCCACTCTGCCGGCGCAGGCAATCACAGTTGTCCACCGTTCGGACGGCTCTGGCACCACCAAGAACTTCACGCAGTACCTCGAGGACTCCGCTCGCTATGTCTGGACCCTCGGAGCCGGCGACACAGTTGAGTGGCCAACGAGCACACAGGGTGCCGAGAAGAACTCCGGCGTCGCCGAGCTGGTCTCTCAGACCGAGGGTGCGGTCGGTTATGTCGACTTGGCAGATGCGGTGAAGTCAGGGCTGTCCCTGAGCAACATCGAGAACCTCAATGGAGAGTTCGTCGCACCGTCGGTTGATGGTGTTCAGGCTGCGCTTGACGGTTCCGATCTCGCCGATGACCTCACTTACAATCCACTCAACAGCCCCGGTGAAGGCGCTTATCCGATCACGGCTCCCACCTGGATCCTCACCTACACCACCTACGACGACGAGTCCCTGGTGGAGTCCCTGAAGGTCTATCTCGACTACGTCCTGACCACAGGCCAGGAGCAGGCAGCCTCATCGGGTTATGTCGGAATCCCCGAATCGTTCCAGACCAAGGCAGTCGCCCAGATCGACGAGATCACCAGCGGATGAGTTGTAGCGGGCGAAGGTTGCGTTCGGGATTCGGTCCCGCGGGGTTCAACCCCGCGGGACCGTCTCGCGTCGACCCTGATGGTTCTGAGTCATGAGTTCAGCCGATCTGACGCCACTCACGGAGCAGGGCAGAGGTGCAGTCGCCGACACGGCGTTCAGAGTCGTCGCACTGCTCAGCGGGCTTGCCGTACTCGTCATTCTGGCGGCAATCGCGATCTCAACCTCGATCTCCGCCTGGCCGGCGGTGCAGGACCAGGGGTTGTACTACTTCTTCGGCACCGAGTGGGCACCCTCCGCGGGCAAGTATGGAATTGTTCCGCTGGCCTTCGGCACGGTCCTGGTTTCGCTGATCGCCGTGTTCATTTCGGTTCCACTCAGTCTTGGCATCGCCTTGTTCACAACGGAAGTTGCACCAGACCGGTTGCGCCGACCGGTGATCACCGTGATCGACCTGATGGCAGCCGTTCCTTCGGTGGTGTTCGGCATCTGGGCGTTCTACAACCTGTTGCCCGGGTTCCAGAGCCTGTTCAACTCGATCGCCGACGCGGTGTCGGGCATCCCGATACTGAACTCGATCTTCGGGCCCAGCTCCGGATCCGCCTACATGAGTGCAGGGATGATCCTTGCCCTGATGATCACGCCGATCATCACATCGGTGGCCCGCGAGGTCTTCACCACCGTGCCGGTCAATGACAAGAGCGGAGCACTCGCCCTTGGCGCCACCAAGTGGGAGATGATCAAAGGGGTTGTGATCCCCCACAGTTTCGGTGGCCTGACCGGAGCCGTGATGCTCGGATTCGGGCGTGCACTCGGTGAGACCGTGGCAGTGGCCCTCATCATCGGGGCCGTCCCCAACATCACCACGAACCTGTTCGCAAAGGGTGAAACGATGCCGGCACAAATCTTCAGGCAGCTCTCCGAGGCCAGCTCCACCTTCCGGGCCGCCCTCATCGGCCTGGGAGTTTGTCTGTTCATCATCACGATATTCGTGAACATCAGCGCCCGCCGGATCGTTGCGGTGGTGGATCGGAGGGTGAAGGGTGACTGATCTGCAAACGGCTCCCCCTCCAGCACCATCGCGTTCCGAGACCTTCGAGGCGCTCACCGGCGGTGTCGGCTCCACGTTGAGTGGAGGTCGCCGATTCAAGGATGGTTTCTCAAGCGTCCTTTTCGCCCTCAGCTTCCTGCTGGTGACGGCACCGTTGCTCTGGATGTTCTGGGATGTGCTGAGGCAGGGACTTGAACCGGTACTCAACCTCGACTGGTGGACCGAGCCCATTCCGGGCGATGTGGTACGCAGCGACCTTGCCGGCAACGCAGACCTGAGTGACCTTGGATTCGACACCGGCGAGACGGTGGATTCTGACTCGGTGACCCTCGGAATGCAGCCTGCAATCGTTGGAACGATACTCACGGTGCTGGGCGCCTCGCTTCTCGCAATACCGCTCGGAATACTCGGTGCCGTGTACCTGAACGAATACGGTAAGAAGGGTCGGCTGGCGAGCTTCATCCGCTTCATGACCGATGTGATGACCGGTGTTCCCTCGGTGATCATGGGTGTGTTCATCTACACCATCTGGGTGATCCCCCGCGGTGTCTCGGGTAGATCAGCCTGGGCAGCCAGCCTCGCGTTGGCGTGTTTGATGCTGCCGATCGTGGTTCGGGCCACCGAGGAGATGCTGAGGCTCGTGCCGGACTCCCTGCGTGAGGCCTCTGCTGCGCTTGGCACGCGAACCTGGAAGACCACAATCACGGTGACCATCCCTGCGGCGATGGCCGGGATCGTGTCCGGATCCCTTCTCGCCGTCGCCAGGGCAGCCGGGGAGACGGCCCCGGTGCTGTTCGTGATCGGTTTCACCACTGCCACCAACTTGAGCTTCCAGGGGGGCAACACCACGCTCTCCGCACAGATCTATTCCCAACAACAAAACGGTGGCCCGCTGGCCACGCAACTCGCCTGGGGTGCAGCTGTCACCCTGATCGGGATTGTGCTCGTAACCACCCTCGTCGCTCGCTGGATAGCGAAGCGATACACGATCGACTGAGTTGACTCGATGAACCACACGGCGAACACGAACAGGATTGGCGATGATGACTGATTCGCAAGGACGTACCCTTGCATCGATGAGTTCCCCCGACTCCACCCCCAGAGCACCGGTGCCCATACCGCAGGAACCGATTGCCCGGGAGTTGGATCCCGCGGAGGCGAACCCGCCCACAGAGGTTTTCAACGTTCGAGACCTCGAAGTGTTCTATGGCGACTTCAATGCGGTCAAAGGAGTGTCCATCGACGTTCTCCAACACCAGATCACGGCGTTCATCGGCCCTTCGGGCTGTGGCAAGACCACGGTGTTGCGTTGCTTCAATCGCATGAATGACCTGATCGACGGGTGTCGGGTGAAGGGGGATCTGCGTTACCACGGGGTGGACATCTATGGCTCCAAGGTGAACCCGGTGGAAGTGCGCCGGCGTATTGGAATGGTTTTCCAGAAGCCGAACCCGTTCCCGAAGTCGATCTTCGAGAACGTGGCTTATGGGCCAAAGGTCGCAGGAACCCGCAAGAAGGCAGATCTTTCCGAGATCGTGGAGCGTTCGCTGCGAAGGGCCGCCCTGTGGGATGAGGTCAAAGATCGACTCGGCTCGTCTGCGCTGGGACTCTCCGGCGGTCAGCAGCAAAGGCTCTGCATTGCCCGGGCCCTTGCGGTTGATCCCGAGGTCATCCTGATGGACGAACCCTGCTCGGCCCTCGACCCAATCGCCACCGCGCGCATCGAGGATCTCATGATTGAACTCAAGGAGCGGTACACGATCGTGATCGTGACCCACAACATGCAACAGGCTGCACGGGTCAGTGACACGACCGCGTTCTTCAGCACTGACGTAACCTCTGAGTCAGATCGACGAACCGGTCTCCTGGTGGAGGTCAACCCGACTACAAAGATCTTCTCCACTCCGGACGATGAGCGAACCGAGAATTACATAACCGGCCGATTCGGGTGAGTCCTTCGACGGGCCCCCGAGCACGAATGGGGAATCACATGGGTGAACTCAGGCGCGAGTACCACGAGGAACTGGATCAGCTGCGCAGTGGCATCGTTCGCCTCGGTGCCATGACAGCGGAGACAATTGGCAAGGGCACCGCCATCCTGCTTGACCGCGACATTTCGGGTGCCCAGCGGATCATTGATGGCGATGCCGAAATCGACCGGGTGGCTCTGGAGCTGGAGGAGGGCACCACGCGGGTGCTGGAGTTGCAGGCGCCCATGGCCGGCGACCTTCGTTTCCTTTTGACCACCTTGCGGGTGATCGGAGAACTCGAGCGGTCCGCAGATCTGATGGTGAACGTCAGCAAGGCATCGAGGCGCATCTATGACCTCGAGCTGCCACCGGAGCTGCGCGGCCTGATCGAAAGCATGGGTATGGAGGCAACTTTCCTGACCCGTGCATCAATCGATGCATATGTCGACGCAGACGAATCGCTGGGAGCGGCGCTCGACGATGTGGATGATCGTCTGGATGACCTTCATGTGACCTTCGTCGAGGCCATCTTCAGTTCGCACCATTCGTCGGATCTGTCGCTTCAGGCGGCTGTTCAGCTGGCCATGATCGGGCGCTACTACGAGCGGATCGGTGATCACGCTGTCAACATCGGCGAACGTGTTCGTTACATGGTGAGTGGATGGCTCCCGGAACAGACCGGGGCAGCGGTTCTCACCCTGCGGGAGGCCTCGGGCAACACCGATGAGGAGGAAGAGCCGGCTGGAATCACGGGTACTGTGGGAGCCGAAGGGTCTCCTGACCTGGGTTCTGAAGACAGCTGAGGCAACCAGACGTGCGGGTACTGCTCACCAACGATGACGGACTACACGCGCCCGGCCTCCGGGCGTTGGCCGAATCGGCAGTTGCTGCCGGCCATGAGGTCATTGCGGTGGCACCGGAGGGGGACTGGTCGGGAAGTAGTGCCGCTGTCGGCAATCTGGGCGCAGATACCGGAATCCGGTATCGCGAGATGCCGTTGGCCGGTCTGGAATCTGTCCATTCGGTGGAACTCGATGCCGCTCCGGCGCTCTGCGTGATAGCGACCTGCCTCGAGGTGTTCGGTCCCCGTCCGGACATGGTTCTCTCCGGTGTCAATCCGGGCCTCAACACCGGTAGGGCCACCATGCATTCGGGAACGGTCGGAGCCGCCCTCACTGCTTCGGGCTTCGGGCTGTCGTCTGTGGCGGTGAGTATCGCCGGCCACGAATCGGACGTGGTCAACTGGAGTGTCGCAGCTGATCTGGCACTGGAGGTCGGCGCCTGGCTCGAAAACGATGCCGGTGTGCACACCGTGAACCTGAGTGTTCCCGATCTCCCGGCCCGCGATCTTGCGGATCCCGTGATTGCTCCCCTCGCAAGGTTCGGCAGCGTGCGCACACAGCTTCTGGAACGAACGGCCGACCGCATCCATCTTGGTTTTGTTCCCCTGACGGAGGATCTGGATCCCGGATCGGACACTCTCCTGGTCGCAGACGGTCACGTGGTGCTCACCCCGCTGCGACGAGTCCGGGCTGCCGATCTTGCCTCCATTGATTCCCTGCCCCCGGCTTTGCTGGGATGCATCGAGTCGGCGGGTACCGACCCGGGACCGGGGACCTGAAGGACATGGAGATCTTCCTGATCGTCCTGGGCATCGCAGTCGGCGGCGCTGCCACATACGCGTACATGAGTGGCCGAACCGCGCAGCAACAAGTCCCAGCCCCGAAACAACCGGAGCAGGAATCACCGCGAAACCTGCGTGATCCGCTGACTGACGCCTTGGAATTGATCGACCACGGAGTGGTTGTGATCGATGGTCGGGGCGCGGAGATATTCCGCAATTCCGCTGCGGCTGTTGTGGCGGATGCTCGTGATGGCCGATCCCTTGTGGAGAGCAGGGTTCAGGAACTCGTGGTGGAGGCTCTCGACGGACGGACCAAACGGAGCACGGTGGAGTTGTTCGGCCCGCCGGCAAGGTTCTTCGAGGTTTCGGCGTTCCCGGTGAAGATCGGCTCTGGCAACGGGGCTCTCGCCATGATCGAGGACCGCACCGAATTCCGTCGTACCGAGACGATCCGGCGGGATTTCGTTGCCAACATCTCTCATGAACTGAAGAGCCCGATCGGGGCTCTCGGCCTCCTGGCAGAGACCCTGGGCGATGAGGAGGATCCCGAGCTTCGCCAACGTCTGGCCGGTCGCATGGTCTCCGAAACCTCCCGGGCGGCCCGCACGATCGACGATCTTCTCGAACTCAGTCGAATCGAGTTTGGCGAAGACGCGGAGTTCGCAGACCTGGAAGTGGCTGCGGTGGTGGCTGAAGCCGTCGGTCGGATCCAGAACGCCGCTGATCAGGCTGGTGTGGAGGTGTCCGCGGCGGGGGAGAACGGCCTGCTGATAAGTGGCGACCGCAGGCAGTTGACATCTGCGATTTACAATCTCCTCGAAAATTCCGTGAAGTACTCCGACAGCGGTTCCGGAGTCGAGGTGGGATTCACCGAAGATTCGAATCGACGTGTCGTTGAGATTGTCGTGGCCGATCAGGGTATCGGCATACCGAGACGTGACCTTGACCGGGTGTTCGAACGTTTCTACCGAGTTGATCCGGCAAGGTCGCGAAACACCGGCGGCACGGGTCTCGGACTCGCCATCGTCCGCCACGTTGCGGCCAATCACGGAGGCAAGGTTTCTGCTTCCTCGGTGGAAGGTCAGGGGAGCCGGTTCGTTCTGAATTTGCCCATGCGAGTGACTCCGTCGGCTGAGCTGTCGGAAACCGGTGGCGTTCAGTGACACCTGGTCAATCAGTGGCTGCTGGTCAACCGAACCCGAAGCCACTGGTGCTCATAGTCGAGGACGAGCCGTCATTCGTCGACGCCCTGACCGTGGGACTGTCCCGCGAGGGTTTCCGGGTGGAATCGGCACCCGATGGAGTGGAGGGTCTCGCCCGTTTCCGGGCCTCCGTTCCCGACATCGTCCTGCTGGACGTGATGCTGCCAAGGCTCTCAGGCATCGATGTGTGTCGGGAGATCCGCAAGGAGAGTTCAGTTCCGATCATCATGGTCACGGCCCGTTCCGAGGAGATCGACACGGTGGTCGGCCTGGAGGTCGGAGCCGATGACTACGTTTCCAAGCCGTACCGACTCAGGGAATTGGTCGCTCGCATGCGCGCCGTCCTTCGTCGAGGGACCGGGGCCGAGGATGTTTCTGACGAGCGGACTGACGACATTGTCTTCGTGGACGGCAACCTCGAACTCGATGTCGATCGCCACGAGGTAACCCTCGACGGAAACGCGGTCGGCGTTCCGCTGAAGGAGTTCGAGTTGCTGGCTCTCTTCCTCGAAAACGCAGGAAATGTGCTCACTCGTTCAACGCTCATCGACCGGGTCTGGGGCCACGACTACGTGGGTGACACCAAGACCCTCGACGTTCACGTGAAACGGCTCCGCGGCCGAATCGAGGAGAAGCCCTCGGAGCCGAGGAGAATCGTGACCGTGCGCGGGTTGGGTTACAAGTTCGTGCCGTCAGGCGATTGACGAACCGGACCCTTTGACGCGTCGCCCGCCCGGAAGGGAGACGCGGCGCTCGCCCGGAAGGGATCGGTGTCCGATCCGCCTCGTACGATGAACCTGTGAGCCCGTCCCGCAGACCTCGGCGCAACCAGACGGTCTGGCCGATAGATGCCCGCTCGCCGTTCGGGCGATTGGCCGTGACTCACGTGTTCGGCGTTGGTGGCGACGCACTGGTGGCCATTGCCCTCGCCGGTTCGTTGTTCTTTTCGGTTGATCCGGCCGGAGCCAGATGGCGCATCCTGCTCTATCTGGTCTTCACCATGGCACCGTTTGCGGTCGTGGGTCCGTTGATCGGTCCTGCCATGGATCGAGCCAGGGGTGGCCGGCGCCTCATGCTGATCGGCTCCACAATCGGGCGAGTTCTGGTGGCGGCGCTGATGATTCCGGCGGTGGCTTCGGAGAGTCTCTGGTTGTTCCCGGAAGCTTTCCTGATGCTGATCCTGGCCAAGACGTATCAGGTCTCCAAGGCGGCAATTGTCCCCACCGTGACCAAGGGAGACAAGGAGTTGGTTGAAGCCAACTCCAAGCTCCAGCTGTTGTCCGGAATGGCCGGATTCGCGGCCGGTTTGCCCGGCTTGATTGCGATGTTGATCGGACCCGGATACACGATGGCTCTGGCCGTGATCGCCTTTACCCTTGCCTCCGTGACGGCGTTTCGGGTGCCGTTGACCACCGTGGCCGCGAAACCTGCAGGTGCTGACGAAACCGCCGAACTCCGCAGCGCCGCGGTTGTCACCGCTGGATCAACCATGGGTTCGCTCCGGGCGATGGTGGGATTTGTCACCTTCATGACCGCCTTCGCACTCAGGGGAGCCGGCCTCATTTCAAGGTCGGGTCAGGTGATGGGCCGATTCGCGGCGGGTGAACTGGGTGGCACGGCCGAGTTGTCCGATCTCACGCCACCGGGCGCGCCGCCCACCTGGCATTTCGGTGTCGTGGTGGCGGCCACGGTGGCGGCCGGCCTGGGAGGAGCAGCGCTGGCCCCGGCCCTTCGCCATCGGTTTGCTGTGGAGCGACTCCTGTTGGCTTCGGTGTTGGTGGCGGTTCTGGGCGGGGTGGGAGGATTCCTGTTCGGTGGTCTGTTCGGTCTTGTGCTGTTGGCGATCGGAATTGCCTCCGCATCCACCGCCGGGAAGCAGGCCTTTGATGCCGTTGTGCAGCGAGACGCTCCCGATGCCAACCGCGGCCGGACGTTTGCCCGGTTCGAGTCCCGGTTCCAGGTGGCCTGGGTCGCCGGGGCGGTTGTTCCGGTGATCATTCCGATGCCGATACAGCTCGGTGGCCTCGTGGTGGCTTGTGTGTCAGCCGCAGCCGGCCTGCTCTACCTGGCCGGAATGCGCGCCGTCGAGAGAGGTGAACATCCACCGAAGTTGCCGGGAGCAAAAGAGGTTGGCGGCAAGCTCAAGGACCAGCTGAAGAAGCGCCAGGGTCATCCGGGTACCCGCCCGAAGAAGCGTCGGCCCCGCTCCGGTGATCGGCCACCGACCGAGCAGCCCCCTGAGGGACCTGCAGACGAGGCCTGAGCAACGAGGTCGAAGTATCGGACTCGCCTCGCCAATGTCGGGGCTGCGCTGCCATCGACGCGCCCCCTCGCCTGACGCAGGTGTCAGCGTCCCAAACGTGCCGATTCCGGATAGTCGCGAAACGAGGTGAGTGAGACGATTGTTCAGAACCGGACTCTCGCGTCGCTCATCTGTCACACATCGGCAGAGTGACGCGCGGACGTCGACGAGAACACCTACAACGGAGAACACGATGAGTGAGAACGTGCAAGTGCCGGCTCCAACAGCAGCTGGTGAAGTTCCCGGCCCACCACCGGGCAATGACATGACCAAGGCGTACGTTGAGGCGATTGGGCAGATTGCCTACGTCTGGGGCTGGCCGCTGGTCAGCATGTCCAACCGGATTGCTGCGTACAGAAAGGTCACCGAGCCCTCCGTGATTGGAGGGATGCCGATCGGCTACAACGCGATACCGATGCTCACCGACTACATCAGCCCGGAAGAGAAGTCCATCGCCTGCCCCAATCAGGACGTTGTCTACGGAACCGGCTTCTGCGATCTGGGCGACGAACCGATTGTCCTTCAGGTTCCCGACTTCAAGGATCGGTTCTGGGTCTATGCGGTCTATGACGAGCGCACATCGGAATTCTCGAAGATCGGCAAGCCCTACGGCACCAAGGCTGGCTTCTACTTGGTGGTCGGCCCGGACTGGAACGGCGAAACTCCCGCCGGTGTTACGGCTGTTTTGCGGTCCCCCACAAGGAGGATATTCGCGGTCCCGCGTATCTTCATGGACTCCACAGCGGAAGACAAGAAGGCCATCCAGCCGGTGCTAAGCCAGATCGGTGTCTACCAGCTCTCCAAATACGACGGGAAGGTGAAGACGACCGATTGGACAAAGACTCCGCATGTCTCGCAGCCGGGCGACTCCGAGAGCGGCACGGCTGAGATGAAATGGGTGGATCCAGCGAAATTCTTCGACCAGTTGCCGAGCGTAATGAAGGAAGTGCCCCCGCTACCGGGTGAGGAAGCGCTCTATGGATGGATCAACAGCGTGCTGGATGCCGCGGCCAAGGACCCAGAGATCCAGGAGACGCTCAAAGCGACAGCGGTTGCCGCCGAGAAGTCGATTATCGATCCGCTGATTTTATGGCGACACGTCGGCCGATCAGCCGGCAATGGCTGGACTTCGCAGGTGGACAACGCGGCATGGGGCACCGATTACCTCAATCGCACCGCCAGTTCGAAGTCGAACATGTGGGAGAACACCCCGCTCGAGACCAAGTACATCTTCCGTGATCTCGACAGCGCGGGCGACACACTCGACGGCAACAACAGCTACACGATCAGGTTCCCGAAGGGCCAGACGCCTCCGGTCAGAGGGTTCTGGTCTCTGACGCTCTACAACAAGGAACACTTCTTCCATCAGAACTCGTTGAAGCGTTACTCGTTGGGCACGAAGAACAAGGCACTGCAACTCAACGACGACGGGTCTCTCACGATCTATGCCGGCTCCAAGTCACCGGGCAAGGAGCAGGAATCGAACTGGCTGCCAGCGCCCGAGGGAGTGTTCTCCCTGTACCTGCGTGCCTACTGGCCGGAGAAGTCCATCCTTGATGGAAGCTGGATGCCCCCGAACGTGGAGAAGGTGAGCTGATAAGCGGTGATGGAGTCCAAGCGGGCTTCTGTGATGGTCAGGTCGCGCAAATGCGCGACCTGACCATCACAGAACGGTGGAAACGGTGAAACGTGGACTGAGGCGTGGCAGTCACGGAGCCTTGGAGTCACCGAGGCGTGGGAGTCACTGAGGCGTGGGAGTCACTGGGCGTGAGGAGCGTCGCTCCTGTCGGGGCGTGCCCGGAGGTGAGCTAGAAGTCCGGGGAGTCGGGGATCTCGATGTCGCCCAGCGGTAGATCGCGCGACTCGAGGCCGACCCTTGCCATCCAGAGTCCCGGGGCATCCAGTTCGGTGGCAGTCGGCAAGTTCTCCGGTGCCGACCAGAGGGTCTTGAGCGCTGAGTCGTCTGACCGCTCGATCACGCCACCGATGAAGGAGGCTCCCCGGTCGAATGCAGCCTGGGAGAGTTCGAGTCCGAACAGTCGCTCCACGAATCGGGTCTGTGGCCCGGCTTCGACCCTTCTCCTGCGGAGCGCCTCGGTGATCGCCGGGTATTCAGAGATCATTGGCGCCCCAACCTTGTCGAGAACATGGTCAACCCAGCCACTGACCACCGCCGAAAGCGCCACAAGTTCCGGGATGATCGCACGCTGGCGGTCCGATTGCATCGCTCCGAGTACGGCGTCAGGGTTGCCCGCCAGTTGCGCGATGGCGTCCATGTCGCCCATCGAAGGACCCATCAAGTCGTCCAGTCCGAGTTCGCGGGCCTGTCTCTCGATCACGGCCGGATCGGTGGCGAACGACTCCGTGTAGTTCATGACGAGGGAATTGATTCGCTCCGCCACGTGCGGAATGCCGAGAACCGACTTGTGGGCGCCATCAGAAAGCAGCACCCAGAACCGAATGCCTTCCACGGGAAGTTCCCAATCGCGGGCAAATGAGTCGACGTTGTCGAGCACCATGGTGGACGGTTGCGTGATCGGGCGTGGCAGTGGAAGTTCGTAGTGACCGAGGGTTCGGGCCGCCAGGTGACCGGAGGTGGAGCCGGCCATCATCTGAAGCAGCATCGGCCCCATCATCTTCATCACCTGGCGAATCATGTCCGGAGGAACTGCACCCATGCCCTCCATTCCGGGTATTGACACTCCCTCATCGCTGGGATCATCCATGTCGCCGAGTTCCGCGAAGCCGGCGGACAGTCCACCTCCGAGCGAATCGGCGATCCCCGTCAACAACGGTTTGTGGTCATCGAGGAAGCGCTTGGACCACTGAGTCCGATTGATGGCCTCCACGGCGAACCCGCCCGGAATGTTCACCTCCGCCGTGCCTTCCAGGTGGATCTCTGCAGCTCTGGCAATTTGTTCGATTTCGATGCGGTCAGCGGGTTCGACGTTGACCTCGGTTTGTCCCTCATTGGCCACGCTCGCGGCAATCTGTGCAGCCGAATCCCACTCGTTGGAGTTGCCGAGCATTCGGCTCAGGTCACCGAACATGTCCGACATCGCCTTCATCGGGTCTTCATCGCCGGGAAAACCTTCTGGTCCATCACTCACACCGTGAATGGTACGCCTGCTGGGGTCCACATTCCTGATCGGCTGCACTGAGGTTTCAGGGATCGCACTGATGTTTCAGGGATGCACTGATGTTTCAGGGATCGCACTGAGGTTTCACGGATGCACGAGAGACTTGGCCCGTTTCATGGCCGCCTGAATTGGCAGGGCCATGCCCACGCCGTCTCTCTCGGCGAGCATGATTGCCACCACATCGCCGGCGGGACTGGTCACGACGCCCTCAGCCAGGCCCGGTTGGGATATCTGGACCAGCCCATCCATCTCGGACCCACTCGGTCCCTCCATCGTGGCGTCAACATCGCTGACGGTGCTTTGGCGCATTTCCCGTCCACCTCCGGCAACCATCGCCACAACGTTCACCGGATCTCCGGTTCGGGCCTCGGCCATGGCCGGAGGTGTGCCGTATGGGTCGTCAAGGTGCATCACCGCCAGGTTCATCTCGTCGTCGTGGGCGATCACCCGTGCGTTGCGGTAGTGGTCCCCGCACAGCACCCGGACCTTCGCCAATCCGTCCACTTCCGTGGCTGTGGTCACGATGTGGCCGTCGTCGTCCATCACGATGGCCGTTCCCGCGTCGGTGTTTTCCCCGTCCATGGACTCCACCAGAACCGTGTGCGGTTGAGTTGAGGTCGCGGTGGCGACATCGCCGGCTGAACTGTTTCCCAGAGTGCGGGTCACCACGAAGCTGGCCCCCAACGCCCCGACCGCAACCGCCATGAGCCCGACCAGGAGCCTTCGGGAACGTCTGCGGTCATGCCCCACTCGTTTGGTGTGACCCATTTCGCTGGGATGAACCCACGTCCGCTGCGCCGGCGGGTCTCCGGCTGGCCACATCGGATCGTCGTCGGGCCAACTGTCCTCATTGTCGAGGTCATCCCACAATCCGGGTTCGTCGCCACCCGCAGAGTCTCGATCCTCGAATTCGGTCATCGGTCAGAAGATACTCCGGGGTCGCCCGGTTGGGTCCGCGCGCGCCTTCGCCGTGGACATGGCCGTGGACATGGGGGACCGGATTCTCAATGATTGGCTGGATTCTCTACCATTGGGTCGTGCGGAATTCTTTCGATCCAGCAGCACTGGCTCCGGCGGTACTAACGCCGCCGGAGGGAGCGGACTGGTTTGGTCTTTCGGCGACTCCACTGCATCTCGGCGATGTGAACGAGTTCCTGGTGCGTCCGGGGTGCGGAGCCAACGTGGTCTTCACGGGCACCACGAGGGATCATGCCGGTGACCGCGAAGGTGTCGACCTGCTCACATATGAGGCATACGAGTCGGAGGCCCTCAGGCGATTGGCCGAGGTTCTGGCGGAAGCCCGGATGAGATGGTCCGACGTGGTGGCCCTGGTGGCGATCCATCGGGTGGGTGATGTTCCAGTGGGAGAAGCGGCGGTGATCGTGGGCGCCTCTTCCCCGCACCGCAAGGATGCATTCTCCGCAGCGAGCTTCTGCATCGACGCCGTGAAGGCTACGGTGCCCATCTGGAAACGAGAACGACACAGCGGTGGCGAAGACTGGGGTCTCGAGGGAGCCAGCCTGATCAAAGCTGCCGTCGTGTCCAACCCAACTTCTTCTCCCGAAACCGGGTCTGATTCATGAACCCCTTCATCTTCTTGCTGTTTGCCGTAGTTTTGAGCGTCTTGGGAACGATCGTCCTCTGGGCGCGCCATCGCGAAACGAAATCCACTGACTCCTCGATAGGGGAGTTCGACGCGAAGATGAAGGCCCTCCAGTCTCAGGACCAACCGCCTCGGCGGGGCGGACCACGGAGGGGCTGACCACTGGCAAGAGATCTGGCAATTGATCTGGGGACGGCCAACACGCTCGTCTACGCCAGGGGAGAAGGGATCGTTCTCAACGAGCCCACTGTCATCGCGCTCAACGACCGCAGCGGCGACGTCTTGGCCATGGGTCGCGAAGCCTGGAAGATGATCGGGCGCACCCCCAGCTACATCGTGGCCGTCAGGCCGCTGCGAAAAGGCGCCATCACGGACTTCGAAGTCACCCAGGAAATGATTCGGTTGCTCCTCAAGCGTGTTGGAGTGAATCGCTTCAATCGTCCCCGCGTGGCGATCTGTGTGCCCTCAGCGATCACCGCGGTGGAGAAGCGAGCCGTGATCGAGGCATCCCGCAAGGCAGGAGCGGTGGAGGCCCAGTTGATCGAGCAGCCGATGGCGGCCGCCATCGGTGCGGGTCTGCCCATCAGTGAACCGATGGCGAACATGGTGGTGGACATCGGAGGTGGGACCTCCGAGACCGCGTTGATCTCGCTCGGCGGAGTTGTTGCGATCGAGGCGATTCGGGTGGGTTCATTCGACATCGACGCTGCGATCATGACCTACATCAGAAGGGCCTATGGCATAGCCATCGGTGAGCAGACTGCCGAGGAGATCAAGATCCTCGTTGGTTCGGCCTTCGAGACGCCCGATGAGATGCGCGCCGAGGTGCGCGGCCGGGAAATCATGTCCGGCCTACCCAAGAACATTGTCCTGGGTGCACCCGAGGTGCGTGAGGCGATCGCGGATCCGGTCAACACCATGGTGGATTCGGTGTTGTCCTGCGTTTCCAAGGCGCCGCCGGAGTTGGCGCAGGACTTGATCGAACACGGCATCTACCTCGTTGGTGGCGGTGCGCTCCTGAAGGGACTCGATACGCGACTGATGCAGGAAACCGATGTACCCGTGCGCATCGTCCGGCAGCCACTCGAGGCTGTGGTTCTGGGTGCGGGACGGGTGGTGGAGTCCTGGGAAGACCTCGGTGACATGTTCATGACAACAGGTCGGTAACGGCTGCTCACCAAAGGCGATCATGCGTTCATCGCCGGAGACTAAGGTTCCGTTCATCGTTGCCGCATCTGAGGAGTTGAACCGTGCCGATCCTTGAGGTCGACGACATCGGAGTGCGTTTTGGCGGTGTCCGCGCTCTCGACGATCTGTCCTTCGATGTCGACAAAGGCCAGATCTGTGCCCTCATCGGCCCCAACGGAGCCGGCAAGACCACCCTGTTCAACGTTGTCTCGAGGCTGTACAAGCCAACCAACGGGACAGTCGTCTTTGACGGTACGGACCTGTTGTCGGTTCCGGCCGATCAGATCGCAGATCTCGGAATAGGGAGGACCTTCCAGAATCTGGCGCTCGTCCCGGGCCTCAGCGTGCTGGACAACGTGAAGGTCGGTTCCCACTCCCGGAGCCAAGGAGGATTCTGGTCCTGCGCCCTCTACTTCCCGCAACGTGCGCAGGAGAAGCGGATCACTGCCGAGGCAATGGAGATGCTGGAGCGAATCGGTCTGGCTGATCTCGCTCATCACCCTTGCTCCGCTTTGCCCTTCGGAACGCTGAAACGAATCGAGTTGGCCCGTGCCCTTGCGAGCGAGCCCCGTCTGCTCATGCTTGACGAGCCGGCATCCGGACTCACTCATCAGGAAGTGGATGTACTGGGCGAACTGATTCGCACCACCACCCGGGACCTCGGAATCACCGTGCTGTTGGTGGAGCATCACATGGCAATGGTGATGTCGTTGTCCGAAAAGGTCGTGGTGATGGACCTCGGTTCCAAGATTGCCGAAGGTACTCCGGCCGAGGTTCGTGACGACCCGATGGTGATTTCTGCATATCTGGGAGCTCCGGCGTGAGTCTTCTCGAGGTGCGGGACCTGCGGGCCGGCTACGGCATGGTGGAGGTCCTCTTCGGTCTCGACATCGACGTCAATGAGGGCGAACTGGTTGTGGTCCTCGGGGCCAATGGCTCCGGTAAGACAACCACACTCAGAGCCATCTCCGGAATGATCAGCGCCACGGGTTCGGTGACCTACAAAGGCCAGGAGGTTCTGGGCAAACGTCCCGATCAACTCCTGGGAATGGGCATGTCCCACGTCCCGCAAGGTCGCGGCACCATCAACGCCCTGAGCGTCGTCGACAACCTCCGGGTTGGAGGTATTTCCCGCAAGGATTCAGAGGTGGATTCCGATGTGGAACTCTGGCTTGAACGATTCCCGCGCCTCGGTGAGCGTCGGGAGCAGCTGGCTGGATCCATGTCCGGCGGGGAGCAACAGATGCTTGCGATCGCCAGGGCGTTCATGGCCCGCCCAGAGCTCTTGCTCCTTGATGAACCGTCTCTCGGCCTTGCACCACTGGTGACCAGGGAAGTTTTCGATCGGCTTCGCGACGTCACTGCCGACACCTCCACCTCCGTGCTGTTGGTCGAACAGAACGCAAATCTCGCACTCCAGTTCGCCGCTCGCGCCTACGTTCTTGAAGCGGGGGAGATCGTGATGGCGGGTCCTGCCGAGGAACTCCAGGGCGACGAGGCCATTCAGAAAGCGTATTTGGGGATCTGATGCGAAATCTTTGCTTGCCGGTGGTCTGCCGATGAATGACTTCCTCGAGATTCTCGTGGTCGGAATCGGCAACGGCGCGATCTACGCAATGCTCGGCTTGGGTCTGGTGGTCATCTATCGGTCCACCGGACTGCTCAACTTCGCCTCGGGAGAACTGGCCATGTTCTCCACCTTCATCGTCTGGACCTTCTGGAATTTTGGCTTGCCGATGTGGCTGGCAATTCTCGGCGGCATGGTTGGTGGTTTCCTGATCGGTGTGCTGGTGCACAAGGTCGCTGTCTCACCGCTCGGAGATCCACATGAAAGACCGCTGGCGGTCGTAATAGTCACCATCGGCCTGTTCCTGGGACTCAATGGTGCCGCCCAGTTGATCTGGGGCACCGTCGACAAGCGCCTCGACCCATGGTTCGGGGTCAGCCAGATCACCGTGGGGGGTGTGGCCATCGCCTGGCAGAAGATAGGCGCCGTGGTGGTGTTGTTCATGATGGTTCTTCTCCTGTGGGCGCTGTTCAAGTTCACCAAGGTCGGCCTGTCCATGAGGGCGGTTGCCTCCAACTCCGAGTCGTCCGCACTTTGTGGTGTCTCGGTGCAGAACATGCTCATGCTCGGATGGGGGATGGCGGCCGGCATCGGCACCCTGGCCGGTGTGTTCAGTGCTCCCAACCTGGGCCTCGGAACGAACCTGATGCAGTTGACCCTCGTTTTCGGCTTCGCAGCGATCGTCCTGGGCGGCTTCGACAGCATTCTCGGCGCAGTCGTGGGTGGATTCGTGGTGGGCATCCTCTCCTCGGTTGTTCCGCAGTACGTGTCGGTGTTTGAGAAGATGCCGCTCGCCCCCGCCTTCATCCTGATTCTCGCCGTCCTGTTGTTCCGTCCCCAAGGCCTCTTCGGTTCCAAGGAGGTAGCGCGAGTATGAAGACCTTGCGCGGACTGGGTCTGGTGCAAACCATTCTCTGGGCGGTTGCGTTGATCGTGGTCATCGTCCTGCCGTTCACCTCGGCTCCCTTCAGGGTGGAGCAGTACATCACCTGGATGACCATTGCAGTGGCAGCGGCCGGATTGAATCTGCTCACCGGATACAACGGGCAGATATCCGTGGGTCACGGCGCTCTGTACGGCACCGGCGCATATACCGTCGCAATTCTGGTGACGGATGCCGAGTGGCCGTTGCTGCCGACCGTGATCGCGGCCGCAATTGTCTGCTTCGTGGTGGGTGTGATCATCGGTTTGCCGGCGCTGCGCATCAAGGGCCTGTACCTGGCTCTGGTCACACTCGCGGTGGCAACGCTGTTCCCCCTCGTGATCGAGCAGTTCTCCGATCTCACGGGTGGCAGCGGTGGACTCACGCTCACCAGCGAGCAGTTGTACAGAGGCAGTATTCGGGATCGGCGGGTCAAATGGGAATCTCCGATTGACGGCCTGGCCTCCGATCAGTGGAAATATTTCATATTCCTGGCGATCAGCATCATCTGCTTCGTTGTGATCGCCAATCTCGTCAAGTCCCGGGTCGGACGCAGCCTGGTGGCGATCCGTGACAACGAGACGGCCGCTGAAGTTTCCGGGATCAACGTGTCCCGCACGAAAATCCTCACCTTCGGTGTGTCAGCGGCGATCGCCGGAATTGGTGGAGCGATGTTTGCGCTCAACAAAGGACAGGTGAATCCCACGTCCTTCACCCTCACGTTGTCGATCTACCTTCTCGTGGCGGTGGTGCTCGGCGGTGCATCCACGGTGATCGGGCCGGCCATCGGCGCAGTGATCTATGGCGTATTCATCGATGTGATCTCGCCGGAACTCCCCGAGTCCCTTCACAGCGCCACTCCATTGATTCTGGGCACGCTTCTGGTCGCTCAGATGCTCATGGCGCCGTCAGGAATTGTCGGCGGGTTCCATGACTTGACCGCAAGGATCTCCCGCCGTAAGCAGGGAGGCGGTAAACAGGATAAGAATGAGGAAGTCACGGTGACCACACACGAGGTGGTTGCGGAAACAGATCTCGAAACCGACCCAGGAGGATTCCACCCATGAATATGAACTGGAAGGGACTTGCCGCACTTGGTTGTGCGCTGGTTCTCATAGGCAGTGCTTGCGGCCGCGACGACGGTGACAGCAGCAGCGACTCCGACAACGGTGACTCTTCCTCGGCGGAAGATGCATTCATCAATCCGAGCGAGGATTGTGATACCTACGACGGCTCCGCCGGCGTGGACGGAGACACGATCAAGATCGGGACCATCCGACCGGCGGACGGCCCGTACGCCATCTATGACCAGGTGACCAGCGGGCTTGATGCCTGGGTCGAGTCCACGAATGCCAACGGCGGCGTCACCGCTGGTGACGGCAACACCTACCAGATTGAACTGATCAAGGAGAATGACGGCTACGACCCGGCCCGTACTCCGGAACTCGCCAAAAAACTGGTGGAGCAAGAGGGTGTATTCGCAATCGTCGGTGTGATCGGCACGGAGAACAACAAGGCGATCCGCGATTACCTCAACGATGAGTGTGTACCCAATATCGCTCTCGCCACCGGTTCCCCCGAATGGGGTCGGGCAGATGAATACCCGTGGTACATCGCAGGTCTTCCGTCGTACGCGACCGAAGCTTCGATGTGGACGGACTACCTCCAGGAGACCAACCCGGAAGCCAAGATCGCCCTGTTGTATCAGGATGACGACTTCGGCGAGGCCTACCAGACCACACTCCAGAAAGAGATCGAAGGCACAGACATGGAGATAGTGGACGAGCAGAGCTACAACCCGCTCTCAGGTGGGAGTACCGAAGCTGCAACCGTTTCCCTGTCACAGTCCGAAGCTGACACCTTCATCGTGGGACTTGGTGGCACACCCTGCCCGGCGACCCTCACCTTCATACCGGAGACGTGGACTCCCGAGACCTTCGTCTCGACCACTTGCAGCGGCAACACCGCACTCTCGCTGGCAGGCGGCAAGGACCTCGGTATCCTGATCGCACAGGCCGTGTATGACCCGGCAGATCCTGCCGATGCGGATCAGCCCGCGGTTCAGGACTTCCTGACCAACGGCGCTGCTGCTGGACTTGACGAAGGCCAGCTGGCCGGCGGAATCTCCTCGGTGGGTTGGGGCTTTGGTGCGCTGTTCGGAGCCGGTCTGGAAGAATCCGACACCGTGGATCGCGCAGCCCTCATGAATACGCTGTTCTCCCTCGAGGACTCTTCGTTCGGCCTCGTTCGTGACGAGATGGACATCACCACCGATGGTGGTGAGGATCCCTGGCCACTCGAGGGATTCCGAATCGTTTCCCGCACTGCTGACGGTTGGGAAGAAATGAGTCCATTCACCAACAAGAACGGTGAGTCCAACGAGATCGCGGGCTGACCGAACTCTGCCGGCTGATTGACCTCGGCCGGCTGAACGCCCTTGCTGGTCCATGACCAGGTGATCTGAATCAACCGCCCTGTGGGCCTCACCGTTCGGTGGGATCCCCGGGGCGGTTATTCAGTTTTCTCACGACTTGGCCGGGGGTGGCAACGGGTCTTCCGGGGTTTGCACTGGGTCCCCCGAGGTTTGCACTCGGTCCTCCGAGGTTTGCACAGGGCCGCCCAACTCCTCGCCTTCTTCGATCGCGAGGAGATCCTCGGCGGCCTGACGGACCTGGAGATCCCGGTCCCGGGTGAGCGAGCGCAACATCTCGGTGGCCAATGGGTCCCGGAAAGCAGCGAGGCTCAGTACTGCTCTTCGTCGAACGGATGCCTTGTCGCCGCAGCTCACCAGCACAGCGTCCAGACCCGCCGGATCCTCGAGAGATCCGAGGGCCGCCACGGCGGCCTCGCGGCACAACGAGTCCCGGTGATCGCGGGTCACCCCTGACAGGGCAGCCACGACTCCGGCACTCGATTCCCGCTCTCCGAGGGCGAAGGCTGCTTGTTCGGTCACACGGTCGTCCGGGTCCTGGAGCAAGCCGACTAGGCCTCGAACCCCCGCAGTCCAGCGGGCTGCGGTCTCCGCTGCCCGCAGCCGAACAGCTGGATCCGTGTCTGTGAGCGCAGACTCGAGGTCTGCCTGGGTCAACTCGTGGAGGCGATCCATCGACGTGACAGCGGAGGCTCGAACGGTGCCGTCGGGATGGCTCAGTCCAGCTCTGGCCGTGGATACATCACCGGTGTGGCCTGCGAGGACCACCTTGCGCCTGATCGAACTGGGAGAAGTCGAACTGGAAGAATCAGTGTTGGACATCAGATCCCTTCGTCGGGAGTTTGTTGGTGCGGCAGTGGGTTTCGTCGATACTCAGCTGGAATGGGAATGCAGGGCTGGTACGGGGAATACTCAGCTGGAATGGGAAGGTGAGGCTCGGGCTCGTACAATGGCCGGTTAGCGCACCGCAACGGAGGAATGAAGTGTCGCACATTGTGATCTACAAAGGTTCAGACGGAAACACCGCATACCGCGAGTGTGACGGTGTCGAACAGGCAGCCGCCATCGTGGAGGAGCTCCGAAACAAAGAGGGCGTCGACGACGCCCGTATCTGCTCACTCCGGGAAATCCGCTTCGAGATGCGTCCGGCCTACCGGGTTGAGATCGCACCTGACGCTGCCGATCCGGCTCAGGCGGCAGCGCCCGTTGCGGCGGCAACTGCTCCGGTGCCGGCTCCTCCGCCTCCGCCTCCGGCTGAAGCTGCCGCGGCCGAGCCTGTCATCGAAGCAGCTCCGCCGCCTCCCGCTTCTTCTGATGCACCTTCGGCGTTCAGTGCCTTCTCAGCAGAGCCTGCACAACCCGTTGCCGCTCCAGCACCTGCTCCAGAGCCTCCCGCCGAGGACACGGCTGCCGAGGGGGAGCCAAAGCCGGCACCGGCACGCCGCGGACTGTTCGGCCGGTAGGGCATCTCAGCACCGGTCCCGAAGTCCGGTGGCGCTGGTCCGTCGGGCGACCCCGGGGATCAGGCGACCACGAGGATCAAGCCAACAACGATGATGCTCAGGATCGCGCCCAGGACCACGGCTGTCCCCACCGCGCCCAGAACCAACATTGCCGCCGATCGCAGTCGAACGCTCCAGCGGACCCCAACGGCCGTGGAATCCGGGTGATTCTGGGTTTCCGTTGTCACGGCGGCTGCTTCGGTGCTGGCACTCTCGCTGTGGGCGGACTCAGAGACACCTGTTTCGAGCCGGTTCGCGCCCTCGGAGGATTCCCCGGCCGTGGCAGGCTGGGGAACCGGTCGCGAACCGAATAAGGCGTAGCCAAAGACTGCGGCCGAAAGAATCACCAGAAGAGAGCCGATGAGTAGCGCAGACATGACGTCTGGAAGCGTATCTCCTGACGAAACCAATGATGAGTCCGCCGACCCGACAGGGCAGGACGCGCCCGTCGAAAAGGACGAGTCCATCCCCGGAGCGAGCCACAGAACAGTGTTCGGACGGTCATTGTGGTTCTGGGGAATCGGCCTTGTTCTTGTGATCGGCTTCTTCCTTGGCGGTTTGTTCATTCCAACCCCGTACGTGATCCTCGGGCCCGGATCGGTCCGGTCCGCCGAAGAACGGGTGGAGATCATTGGTGGGGAGTCCTTCGAAGACGACACCGACGTGTTGTTCACCACCGTTCACATTGATGACGCAACTCCGTTCGGGCTTGTCCGTGGCAGCTTCGACGACGCCAGGGAAATCAGTTCCCGGGAAGAGATGTTCCCCCAGGGCCGGGACGAAACACGGCAGGTGAATCAGCACGCCATGGACTTCTCCAAGCTGATCGCCACGCGGGAGGCACTGCTCGCGCTCGGTCACGAAGCCGAATTCGCGGCAGACGGGGCCGTTGTGGTCGGCGTGGTCGACGGAGGTCCCGCGGAGGGTGTGCTGGCACCCGGGGACACAATCGTGGAACTGGATGGCGAGGCCGTGGCCTTGCCATCGGATCTCACCGAGCCACTCTCCCAGCGGGTTCCGGGTGAATCTGTGGAGGTAACTGTTGAGCGGACGGTGATATCCGACGGTGAGTCCGCGGCAACCGAAGCGGTCGAAACCACCATGGAGACCGTTGTTCTCGGCGCATCCGAAGAAGAAGAGCCTCGCCCGATCCTGGGAGTGCAGATCCAACCGGCTTCTCCCCGCATCGAATCTTCGGTGGAGGTTGAGGTTGACTCCGGACGGGTCACGGGACCTTCGGCAGGACTCGCCTGGTCCCTGGCGATCGTCGATCGGCTCACCGAGGGATCACTGACCGGCGACCGCGATGTGGCCGTGACCGGCGAGATTCTCGACGGTGGCGGTGTTGGCCTCATCGGCGGGGTCACCCAGAAGGTCGCAACCGTGAAACGCAACGGCGTGGACGTGCTCCTGTATCCCGCATCCATATCCCCGGCCGAGATCTCCGAGATGGAGCGCATCGCCGACGGTGAAGTGGAACTGGTGCCCGTGGCGACGCTTGCCGAAGCTCTGGAATACCTGGATCCGTCGGGATCTGTCTTGCGTGGTGCCACATCAGGCTGAACTCTCAGGGTAAGTCCCTCATCGGAGGGCTCTGATTCCGTAGCATCCCCATCATGAGTGATGCCCTTCCTGAGTCTCCACAGCTCGAGCCGTCGGACCTTTCCCAAGCCACCTTCACGCGGACCCGCAAAGGACTCGAACCGGCACAGGTCCGGTCCCTCCTCGGACGCGCGGAGGATGCCCTTCGAGTCTGGGCGTCACGCGATTCGATCATGACAGCGCAACTCGATGATATGCGTCGTCGTCTCGAGTCTGCCGAAGACCTCGATGAGGCGAAGGTCACCGAGATGCTCGGTTCGCAGACGGCGAGGGTCATTTCTGCGGCCCGTGAAGCGTCGGCCGAAATTCGTTCGGCAGCTTCCGAGGAGGCCGCGGCCTTCGTCGCCGATGCGCAGAGCCAGGCCGAGGAGGCCGCGGAGAAGCTGCAGGGTGAAACAGAAGCGGCCTGGGAGTTGGCCTCGGCCGCAAAGGAAACCGCTGTTGAGGAAGCCTCCGTGATGCTTGCCGAGGCGAAGGCCCGAGCGGAGACGGAACTGAGCAATGCCAGGGAGTTGGCGGATCAGACGCTCGATGACAGTAGGCAGGCCGCAACGGAATTGGCTGAGCGATCCGGGGAAAAGGCAGATGACCTGATCTCGGATGCGCAGAGTCGACACGACGAACTGATTGCTGCCGCCAGTTCGATATTCGATGAGAACACCGCTCGCGCCGAGGAAGCAGCCACTGCGATCCGCCTGGAAGCCGAACGCTCCGCAGAAGAACTTCAGGCTGAGGCTGAGCAGAATCTGGAGATCGCCAATTCAGAGGCCTCAGCCCAAGTGGAGGCCGCCAGGGACAGGGGCCGGGAGATGTTGGCCGAAACCAAACAGGTTCGGGAACGCATACTCCAGGATCTCGCAACTCGTCGACGGACGGTGAAGCAGAAAATGGAGGCCGCTCGTGCTGCCCGGGGAGTGATCGTCGAGTCGATCCAGACGATGTCGGTACGTCTCGAGGACACCTTGGCTGAAGTCGCCGGCTCTGAGGTCGAGGCCCAACGTGTTGCTGACGCTGCATCGGCTGAAGTGGTCGACGACGTGGAGAACTTCGCCGATGGATTGGCTGCCGACCTCGATACCTCTGCAGACGAACCTGTTGACACGGAAGCTGCCGACACTGAACCCTCGGTCCCGGAGGGTGACGGCGATGGATCCGCTGAGGCATCGGAGACTGCAACGCCGGCTTCTCCGAAGTCCGGGCCTGTCTCTGATCTGCCTGTTTCTGATGTGCCTGCGAACTCGGAGGGCTCAGCGGCAGATCAGGGAGCTGACGCGGCAGCTGCCGGCGCGCCGGGGCGCAGCGAAGTCGACTCAGGGGACGCGGTGGTTCTCGAGGGTGTGAGTGATGGGGAACCCGGTGGGAATGCCTCTGTCCATGACATTTTCGAGAAGATGCGTGAGAGCGAGGAGATGGATGACCTCGATGACCTTGATGGCCCTGGTGACCTCGACGACAGCGATGACGACCACTCAGGTGGCTCCGATCGGCTGCCGGCCGATGTGATTGACCTCGCGCCAGAGCTTGTCGGCGGGGAGGAAGATGCCCGTGTGGATGAGGGTGAGGCGGAATTGCAGGGCGACGGTTCGGTGACCACCTTGGCTCCCCCGACTCCCAAGGGTGACTCCGAGATCCTGGACCGTCGCGACGAATTGCTGGCTCCGTCGGAAAAGTTGATGGCCCGAGCCTTCAAGCGTTTGATCAACGATGAGCAGAATGCGGTTCTGGACCGGGCCAGGCGTGTCAAGCGGGGGCGTATCGATCTGGATGACCTGATGGGTCAGATGGAACCGGCCACCTTCGCTGATGCACTTGGTGACTCGTTCTTGTTGTCTGCCGTTGCCGGAGCACAGATGTGGTGTGAGATGACCGGCTCCGACCAGCCTGATCTCCGCATCGAGCAGCTATCGGCTTCGCTGGAAACCCGACTTCAGGATCTGTTCGAGTTGCGACGGATCCAGTTGCGCGGAGTTCTCGAGCAACTCGACGAGGACGGCGAGGACTCGAGCGCTCTCGTGGATCGCCTCCGTGCGTCCTACCGCGACATGCGGAGCACCTCGGTTCCGGAGTACGCGGCTGATCTTTCGATCTGTGGATTCACTGAAGGCACCGTGGTTGCCGCCGGTTCTGATGCACAGTGGCGCTGGGTGCCGGACAACGGTGGCATCCCGTGTTCGGATGCAGAGGACAATTCCCTGGCGGGGATGATCATGTGTGGAGCCGAGTTCCCCACCGGTGACGATCGGCCGCCGGCGCATCCCGGCTGCCGCTGCATTCTTGCTCCCGGGACCTGATTCCTCGCAGGCCTGAGCAGGTCGCGCATTGACAGGCGCCGCAACGCTCTATCGTGGTGCGTTGTGCGCTACCCATCTGACATGCCGCGTGCCGAACCGGAGAAACCCAAGGGAGGAGGTCGTAGAGGCCGCCTGATCTTGGCGATCGTCGTCGGCGTGATCGTGGTCCTCGCGATGTCGATGCGAGCCATCGCCACCTTCTGGACTGACTACCTGTGGTTCGACGATCTCGATTTTGGCTCCATCTGGACCCGCCTGCTGTCGGCGCGGATCAGCTTGGCCGTGGCCGCCACGGTCATCTTCTTCCTCATCGCGGTGATCAACCTGCTGCTGACGGAGAAGTTCACTCCATCCCTCAAGTCGATCTCGATGGATGATGAGGTTCTGGAGCGTTATCAGAGCGCCGTCGGTGGGCGCCAGCGTTTGTTGATCGTGTTGGTCAGCCTTGGTGTTGCATTGATCCCCGGGATCAGTGCAGCCGGAGAGTGGCAGAACTGGATCCTGTTCAGGATGGGTGGTTCGTTCGGGGTTTCCGACCCACAGTTCAACACCGATATCGGTTTCTACGTGTTCAAGTTGCCTTTCCTGTCGCTGGTGGTCGACTGGCTGTTCGGATTCCTGCTGGTGACGATTGCCCTGGTCCTGGCCCTCTACTACCTGAACGGAGCCATCAGGATTCAGAACAAGGGTGAGCGCATGTCCTCCACGGCCAAGGCCCACCTTTCAGTCCTCCTGGCGCTGCTGGCCCTCACCAAGGCTGCCGACTACTGGCTCCAGCGCTTCGAGCTGACGTTCCAGCAGAGGGATCCCTTCGACGGCGCCGGATACACAGCGGTGAACGCCACCCTTCCGGCCCTTCAACTGCTCATACTTGTGGCCCTTTTTGCGGCGCTGTTGTTCGTGATCAACATCCGGCGGCGAGGCTGGATGCTTCCTGCCATGGCGATTGCGTTGTGGGCGATCACCTCGGTGGTGGTGGCAGCCATCTATCCCGCATTCGTTCAGAGGTTCCAGGTTTCGCCCGCGGAGTTGAACAAGGAAGAGCCATACATCGAGAGGAACATCTCGGCCACGCGAACTGCAATGGGCATCAGCGATGTGGAGACGTCCGACCTCAACTACGACCCCGACCTCACGCGGGAAGATCTTGAAGGCCAGCAATCCAACCTTGACAATGCCCGGTTGCTGGATCCCGCGCTCATCAAGCCGACCATTCAAGCCCTCGAGTTCGGACGCGAGTACTACTCGTTCAAAGACGTCGACGTGGATCGCTACTCGATGGACTCCGAGGATCCCACCACGAAGACACCCACGATCATCAGCTCTCGCGAGCTGAAGCTGTCGGGAGTCGAATCACCCACGTGGGAGAAGACCCATCTCGTTTTCACCCACGGTTATGCGGTGGCAGCAGCACCTGCGAACACATCGAATTCGCGTGGCGAACCGGATTTCATCGTTGGTGACATCCCTGCGCGCGTTCGCGACATTGGTGCGCTCGATCGGCCGGAGATCTACGTCGGCGAAGGTATGGAGGGCTACTCCATCGTGGGTACCGATCAGCAGGAGTTGAGTTCCGACGACCTCACAACGATCTATGAGGGCAGCACCGGAGTGCCGGTGAACTCCTTCTTCCGCAAGGCGGCGTTCTCGTTGAGGTTCGGTGAGATCGACCCACTGATATCCGACTTGCTCACCGATGATTCGAAGGTGATCTACCAAAGGGATGCGGTTGAACGAGTCAAGACGATTGCTCCGTTCCTCGAAGTGGCGGGTGATCCCTACCCGGTCCTTGTGGATGGTCGAATCGTGTATGTGCTCGATGGCTACACGAGCACGACCAACTATCCCTACGCGCAGACGCTCGATGGCGCCGCGATTGGTGAAGCTGAACTCGGCACGTTCAACTATCTGCGCAACTCGGTGAAGGCCGTTGTGGATGCCTACGACGGCACCGTGGATCTCTATCTCTCAGACACGCTGTACGGGGAGGAGGATCCGATCGTGCGGGCTTACGCCAAAGCCTTCCCTGATCTCTTCTCCGAGGACATGCCCGCTCCACTCGCCGAGCATCTTCGTTATCCGGAGGGATTGTTCAAGACCCAGACCGAGCTGTGGGGCCGTTATCATCAGGACGTTCCGGCAACATTCTTCAGCAACAGCGACCGCTGGAGCATCGCCCAGGCTCCGCCCTCCGACGCGTCGCCGGTTGCAGCAGTTGCCGCCAATGCAGACGGAACAGAATCCGGTACTCAGCAATTCGGCAGGATTGATCCCTACTACCAGATGATCGAGCTTGAACCCGGTGAGGAACCGGAGTTCGTGCTCACGCGGCCGTTCGTGCTGGCTTCCAGCGATGACAGCGGCCGAAACCTCACTGCGATCATGGTGGCGGACAATGACCCGGGAACATACGGTCAACTGTCCGAGGTGGTGATCAGCGCCAGAGATGATCCCGAGACCGGTGCCGCCACCCGCGTTGACGGCACCCTTCAGGCCAGCGAGAAGATTTCCACCTATCCACCGGTGTCCCAGTACCAGACTGTGGTTGGCCAGCGTGGATCGTCGGTTCAGTTCGGCAATCTCCTCATACTGCCGTTCAGTGACTCGTTGCTGTATGTGCGCCCGGTCTACGCGCGGCAGGAGAACAGCGGCCTGAACACGCTGCAGCGCGTGGCGGTGACTTCAGGTGGACTGGTGGGCTTCGGCAGCACCCTTGAAGAAGCGATCGATGACATGTTCGAAACCGATGAGTCGGGTGAGGTGGGTATCAACACAGATCCGGACGCGCCTGATCCTGCGGCAGCGGACACCACGGATCCTGAAACCACCACACCTCCGGAAACCACCATCGATCCGGTCGACGGCACACCCGAGGAATTGCTCGCACAAGCCGACAGATTGTTCACCAAGGCCGACGAAGCACTGGCCAACGGGGACCTCGGTGAATACGACAGCCTGGTTGACGAGGCGAGGGTACTTCTGAAGTCTGCGCTGGCAGCTCTGGACGGCAGCTCGGGCTGAGCAAACCTTCCCGACAGGTAGCGGTTTTGACGCGGACCTTGTGAACGGCTGAACTTGCGCATGAAATCGACCATTCGTTGGGCCGGGCATTCGCCGCGCCGACGCTGGTCTCATTGACTATGAGGGATCAAGAATGATTCAGATGCTCGCCGAGGGCGGTTACCAGAACTTCGTACTGGGGAGCAAGGAATGGTCCTTGCTGATCTTCTGCGCTGTTGTTTCAGTGTTGGCACTGGTTGTCGGATACCTGATGATGCAGGGTGTGCTGGCCAAGGACACCGGCACCGAACAGATGAATGAGGTTTCCGATGCCGTTCATGTGGGTGCCATGGCGTACATCAAGCGTCAGTTCCGCACCATCGTGGTGATCGTGGTGCCGGTGGCGATCGTGGTTTTCCTCACGTCCACCACGATTCTGAATCCACTGCTGCCAGAGGCGGTTGCCGACGGTCTGACTCGTTGGCAATCCGGAACGTTCCGCACCCTGGCCTTCATCATGGGCGCGGCTTTCTCCGGTTTCATAGGTTTCACCGGCATGTGGCTGGCCACCAAGGCCAACGTGCGCACGGCGCAGGCGGCGCGTGAAGGATCCATGAACAACGCCATGCAGGTGGCGTTTCGCACGGGCGGAACCGTTGGTCTGTTCACCGCAGGTCTGGGTCTCCTCGGAGCCACCCTGATCGTGATGCTCTTCCAGAACACCGCCTCCGCAATCCTGATCGGATTCGGCTTCGGTGGTTCACTCCTCGCCCTTTTCCTGCGTGTCGGCGGCGGCATCTTCACCAAGGCAGCCGATGTGGGTGCTGACCTCGTTGGAAAGGTCGAAGCCGGCATTCCCGAGGATGATGCCCGCAACCCGGCCACCATCGCGGACAACGTTGGTGACAATGTCGGTGACTGTGCTGGTATGGCATCTGACCTCTTCGAGTCATTCGGCGTGATCCTCGTGGCCAACATCATTCTGGGCGTGACCGCGTTCGGAGCGATCGGAATCGGCCCGGGCCGTGCGGCTCGTGGCCTGGTCTTCCCGCTGGCAATGATGGCGATTGGCCTCATCGCATCACTGATCGCGATCTACACCGTGAAGGCCCGTCCGGGTGAAACCGACGCGCTGAAGCCCATCAACCGGGGTCTCAACATCGCTTCGGCGATCTCCCTGGTGGGAGCCGCGATCCTCGCGTTCGGTTACGTTGGCGACCCCGCAGGCGCCTCAATTTCCAACGTCGGCCTTCGTATGTTCCTCGCCATTGTGGTCGGAGTGATCCTCGGCCAGGTGGCCAGTCGTATCACGCAGTACTTCACCTCCAGCCAGTTCAGGCCTGTGCGTGACATTGCAGAGTCCAGCCGCACCGGTGCAGCAACTGTGATCCTTTCCGGAGTTTCCTCCGGCATGGAGTCCGCTGTGTGGGCCGTTCTGGCGATTGCGATCGCCATCCTCGTGGGCCTCGGCCTCAGTGGCGGATCGAGCCTGTTCGCGTTCTACATGGTTGCCCTCATCGGCATCGGCATGTTGTCCACCACCGCCATCGTGGTTGCCGAGGACACGTTCGGTCCGATCGCCGACAATGCACAGGGCATAGCGGAGATGAGCGACATCTCCGAAGGTGAAACCGTGAAGATCCTCGACGGCCTCGACACCGTGGGCAACACCACAAAGGCTGTAACAAAGGGTTTTGCGATCGGCTCGGCAGTTATTGCTGCCGTGGCGCTGTTCGCCTCCTACCGCGAGACCATCGCCCAGTCGGGCGACAAACTCCTCGGGGCCATCGAGGCCAAGAATGTGGAGGCGGCGTTCAATGCGATCTCGATCAACATCGCCGATCCGAAGACCTTCGCCGGTGCCCTCATTGGTGGCATCGTGGTGTTCCTGTTCTCGTCTCTGGCCATTCTGGCCGTCGGACGGACCGCCGGAATCGTGGTGAGGGAAGTACGCCGCCAGTTCCGGGAGAAACCCGGGATCATGGATTACACGGAGAAGCCGGATTATGGCCCGGTCATCGACATCTGCACCGGAGCAGCACTGCGAGAACTGACCACACCGGCTCTGTTGGCGGTCCTCATGCCCGTGGTTGTCGGATTCGGCCTTGGTGCGTTCGCCCTTGGCGGGTATCTGGCCGCCACAATCGTGGTGGGCGCGCTGATGGCGAACTTCCTGTCGAACTCCGGCGGAGCCTGGGACAATGCCAAGAAGTACGTGGAGGAAGGCAATCTCGGCGGCAAGGGCAGTGATTCCCACACAGCCGTTGTGATCGGTGACACGGTCGGTGACCCGTTCAAGGACACTGCCGGACCGGCCATCAACCCACTGATCAAGGTGATGAACCTTGTGTCCCTCCTGATCCTGCCGGCGATCATCTCCCTGGGTGACAATGACCTCAGGTTTGCTGTGGCCGCCGCGGCGCTGTTGGTCGTGCTCGGATCAGTGATCTTCTCCAAGAGGGAAGGCACTGACTTCGGCAGCGAGGAAGAGGTTCCCGTGGAGACCTCGGTCTGACGAAGGTCTCCGAGGTCAGGTTCGTAGCGGAATCCACCTGAGAAGGGTTCTCCTGTTGCCCGTGTCCTTGCTGCCGTCGAGTGTGTAGGCGAAGGTCTTGCCGGTGCGACCC